>JALSGX010000164.1 GCA_026982535.1 Ghiorsea sp.
GACTCAGGCAATGCCACACTTAAAGATGCGGTCAATGAAGCTCTGCGCGTATGGGTGGCATCATGTGAAGATACCTATTACATCTTTGGTACTGCCGCAGGACCACACCCCTTTCCATTGATGGTGCGACAGCTTCATGCCGTCATTGGGCAAGAAGCTCGACAGCAATGTTTGGAGCAGGCAGGCAGGCTTCCTGATGTCGCAGTAGCATGTGTTGGCGGAGGGTCTAATGCTATGGGCTTGCTTCATCCGCTATGGGATGATGAAGGAGTGCGTTTGGTCGCTGTTGAAGCAGGTGGGCATGGCTTGGATACGGATGAGCATGCAGCATCTTTAATCAAAGGTCAGCCAGGTATTATTCATGGTAGCTTGAGTTATGTTTTGGGTGATGAAGAAGGTCAAATTTCAGCAGACGCGCACAGTATTTCAGCAGGACTGGATTATCCTGGTGTTGGTCCTGAGTTGGCATATATGATGGATATTGGGCGCTTGGATTTGGACAGTGCAACTGATGATGAGGCACTTCAAGCCTTTGAGATGTTAACCAAAGCTGAAGGTATTATTCCGGCCTTGGAATCTAGCCATGCTTTGGCCGCGGGCATTCGTATTGCAGCTAAAATGAAAGCGGATCAAATCGTACTGATAAACTTATCGGGAAGAGGTGATAAGGACTTAAATACGGTCATGAATAAGTTTGGTTTTGATGTGGATGGTAGTGTGTAATGGATAGGTTATCCCAGGTTTTTGCACGGTGCGCTACAGAAAACAGAGCCGCTTTGGTAGGTTATTTAACGGCAGGTGATCCAAGCATGGAAGTATCGGAAGTGCTGATGCTAACACTAGCCAGTCAGGTTGATATTATTGAAATTGGTATACCATTTTCCGATCCTGTTGCAGATGGTCCTGTGATTCAGGCTGCGAGTGAACGGGCGTTGGCAGCAGGTATACATATCGCAGATGTGTTCTTGATTGCCGAAAAGGTGCGTAAGTATAACCCAGAAATTGGTATTGTATTGATGGGATATGCTAATGTTCCTTATACCATGGGCTTTGATGCTTTTGCTAAAGACGCTAAAAGTGTAGGTGTAGATGGTGTGTTACTGGTGGATATTCCTGCTGAGGAAAGTGAGATTTGCGCTGCTGCTTTTAGAGCGCATGGCTTAAGTCAAATTATGCTGCTAGCACCGACATCGACAGAACAAAGGGTTAAGTTGGCTGCTGATATTGCCCAAGGCTTTATATACTATGTTTCACTTGCTGGTACTACGGGTGCGAATATGGGTGAAGTAACGGCAGTTCGAGAAAAGTTGGCATTCATTCGCCAATATACTAAACTACCTATATGTGTGGGCTTTGGTGTTAAAACGCCTGAGCAAGCCAAAAGCGTTGCGTCATTTGCTGATGGTGTGGTTGTAGGGAGTCACTTTGTGAGCCAAATTACATCTAATCTTGACGACTATGATGCCGTTAGACGGAGTTTGTTGCAGTCGGCTTCGGTGATGGCATCTGCTATGGCGCGGTAGAAGTAACTGCCTTGCGGCTTGGGGAGAGTGCATGAAAATACGGGTATTGGGTTGCTATGGTGGACAACTTTTGGGCTTCCATCTGACTTCATTTTTGGTGAATGATACTGTATTGCTTGATGCAGGCTCACCCACGGAAGTGCTGACACTCGAAGAGCAAAGTAAAATCAGGCACATTTTTCTATCACACACACACCTTGACCATATCAAAGATATTGCATTTTTAGCGGATAACCGTGCGATTAAACGCGTGTCGCAAGCTGTGGCAACATATCCCATTACTATTCATAGCCTGCAACAAAACCTGAGTACTTTATCCCAGCACTTCTTAAATGATGTAGTTTGGCCAGATTTTACAAAAATACCAAACCAAGAAGAGGGTATTTTAAGGATGCAAAGCTTCGAGGCAGAGCAAATGCTTTGTATTGAAGGTCTGGAAATTACACCCATTGAAGTCAATCACCCTGTACCATGCACTGGCTTTTTACTCAATCAAGATGGGGCACAAGTCATTTTTACAGCCGATACAGGGCATACCGACAGGATTTGGGAAGTTGCCAACCAGCAACCTAACCTGAAGGCTGTCATTATTGATTGTTCTTTTCCCAATAGTCATGAAAAACTTGCACACATCAGCGGACATCTGACCCCCAAAGGTATGGCGAAGGAACTGAAGAAGCTTGATAAGCTTGGCAGTGTTTCTATTTACCTTTATCATATGAAGCCTGAGGTCTTGACGGAAATGGCATCAGAAGTAGAAGCTGAAAATATCCCACATTTGCGTATGCTTACACAAGTGGATGAGTTGGTGATTGAAATATAAAGCGCTGTGAGAGGATGAAAGGATGAGTTGGTTAACACGCTTGATTGAGCGACCTAAAAGTATCATGGGCAGTGAGTCGGACAATACGCCAGATGGGTTATGGATCAAATGCCTTGGTTGTGCTGAGACGCTATACAACAAAGAGTTGGCGCGTTGTGAAATGGTATGTCCTAAGTGTGATTACCATATGCGGATTTCAACGGACAAAAGAGCAAGGTTTTTGTTTGATGAAGACACATACGAAGAAAAGGATACACATTTGACATCACGAGATCCTTTGCAGTTTAAGGATCAAAAGCGTTATACAGATCGTATAAAGGCTGCGAATAAAAAAGCGGGGAAGCATGATGCAGCCCGCAATTATTATGGTGATATCAAAGGCATTACGACATCGGTAACCATGTTCGAGTTTGCTTATATGGGTGGAAGCATGGGTTCTGTGGTAGGCGAGAAAATTGTATTGGGTATGGAGCGCGCGCTTGAACGCCAATGTCCATACTTGCTTATTACTGCATCTGGTGGTGCGCGAATGCAAGAAGGTATTTTGTCCTTGATGCAAATGGCAAAAACATCTTCAGTCGTGAATCGCTTGAATGAAGCCAAGCTTCCTTTTATTTGTTTATTGGCTGACCCAACCATGGGTGGTGTGTCTGCATCTGTTGCATGGCTTGGTGATGTGATTATTGCGGAACCTGGCGCATTGATTGGTTTTGCCGGGCCTCGTGTGATTAAAGAAACAGTGGCTGAAGAGTTGCCGGAAGGGTTTCAGCGTGCTGAGTTTTTACTTGAGCACGGTTTGATTGATGCTGTTGTTGATAGGCGCGAACAGCGTGAGTACCTGCGGACGCTTTTTGAGCACTTGATGTCGCGTTCATACCGTCAACCACACTAAAATCACCCGTGACAAACACAGCTAAACCAAGCGACATTGAGGCTTGGTTAGGTGCGTTGGATGCACCAGATGCCGATAGAGATTACCAACCCGGACATACCCGTATTCAAGCTTTGATGAAGGCGTTGGAAAGAAGCTCTCATGTATTCCACAAGCCTAGAGTTCGGATTCGTATTGCGGGAACCAACGGTAAGGGCTCAACGGCAAACTTTTTGGCTGCAGCGATGCAAGCCAATGATTTGCGTGTTGGTTTATACACTTCACCCCATATCTTGCAGTTTAACGAGCGTATTCAAGTTGATGGTAAAATGGTGACGGATACAGATCTTTTATCATTGATGGGTGAAGTGATGCCCAGGGCTTTGGGCGTGGGTGCATCTTATTTTGAGACGGCGACGGTACTTGCTTTACAATACTTTTCGCGGCAGCAGGTCGATGTTGAAATCTTGGAAGCAGGTGTGGGCGCGAGATTGGATGCGACAACAGCTGTTGCCGCTGATGTTGGTCTGCTCACACCTGTTGGACTTGATCATCAGGATTGGCTTGGGAACACCCTTGAAAGCATTACGCAAGAAAAAGCATATATATTTCATGGCTGTGATATTTGCATCAGTGCGTCACAAGTTGATAAAGTCCAACAAGTATTAAACACCAAAAATGAGAGCATAAGCTATTCACCTTTGTTTGCAGGTCCATTGAAAGCGATTGGTAAACATCAGCAGATTAATGCGGGTTTGGCTTTTTCTGCAGTGAAGAAGTTGGCATTATCACTGCTTCCCCAACTTGATATCAACAAAGCCAAGCTGGCGATACAGCATACCCAAATATTAGGGCGTTTGCAGCGAGTACAATATCGGGAGCACATATTTTGGTTGGATGCGGCGCACAATGACCATGCTATCCGAGCGTTATTGCCCACCTTAAAAGCTATGGATGGTTTATTTGATGTGATACTTGTGGCGACCCGCAAAGACCGCGATTTAAGCCGTGCTGTGGCTGATTTGCAGCCGTTTGCAAAGCGGGTAGTGCGGTTAACAGGTGAAGGAGAGCATGATTACGCAAGTGTGAGTCAAGCGCTGCACGGTGAAGTTTCTCGTGTGCAGGGGGGGAAGTTTTTAGTGTTGGGTTCATTTATCACTATTGCACAAACACTGAGCTGGTTAAAAGGCTCTTCTGTCTAGTTTGCTTCCATATTGCTTATAAAACCATTTCAACATAAATGGAGGCAATACCGTTGTGACAGCAATGGTGAGCACCATTACAGCATAAACTTCATGGTTGAAAACACCAGATAAACGCCCCAACTCAGCAAAAATAAGCCCAACTTCAGCACGAGGAATCATGGATAAGCCAACAGCCCAGCGAAAGTGTAGGGATTCACGAATAAGAAATGCGCCTGTCAGTTTGCTTAACATAGCAATAGTGATAAATAAACCAGCCATCAAGAAGATACTTGGCGAAGTCCAATCGATTTCATGAAGGTTAAGCGATAAGCCTACCATGACAAAAAAAACGGGCGTAAACAGTTGAATGATAGGTTGCATGGACACATGAATTTTTGCACAAAAATCTTCATTGGATGGTAAGCGCAGTGCCGCGCCAAAGGGCAGAAAGAAGCGGCGAGAAAGAGCAAGGCCTGCGGCAAAGCCTCCCAATAGTGCAGGTGCACCTGCGGCATGGGCAAGCCAGGCAAAAAGCAGGATGAGGGAAACAATAGTTGTAGGAATTAGCCCTGGAATACT
The DNA here is from genome assembly GCA_026982535.1 of Ghiorsea sp. Lineage (GTDB taxonomy): Bacteria > Pseudomonadota > Zetaproteobacteria > Mariprofundales > Mariprofundaceae > Ghiorsea. Next base: position 4,981 of record JALSGX010000164.1, read on the forward strand.
ACTTAAATGATGAAAGCGACCAATAGAGAGCGCAATAAACTTGGCCAGTATAGGAGCAATCGCCATAAAAATAAGAATAAACAAAATGACTTTGCCCGTATTGATGAGGTTGACCCCGCCTTGCGTGGCAAACTCATACAATAAGGCAAGCAGAATGATACCCAAAATATCATCAAGTACCGCAGCACCGACCACGACTTGGGCTTCAGGCGACTGGTGTCGTTTTAAGTCTCGCAGTACACGAACAGTCACACCGATGCTGGTAGCCGTTAGGGTGCCGCCAATAAACATAGAAACCAATAAAGATAGATCAAATACCCAATAGCTCAAAGCAAAGCCACCGATAAATGGTGCAATAAAACTACCCAAAGCAACAACCGACGCTTTGTAGCGTTGTTGTGACAATTTGGACAAGTCGGTATCTAAGCCAACTTCAAAGAGTAGCAGAATGAGCCCAATTTCAGCCAGTGTGTATATAATATCGTTGAGCTCCACAATCCCCAGCAAGCTTGGACCAAGAAGAATACCAGCCAGCATCTCACCCATGACAGGCGGAGCCTTCAGCCATGCAGCGGTTTCTCCTAAAATCCTTGCAGAAAGCAGGATGAGCGCGAGTGCTAAGAAAGTGGCTTCTGCGTCCATAGTTAGTGTATTATGCGTTTATGTTCTTTAGGTGTCTGCGCAAAATATCGCGCGCAGAAATGATACCAAGCAGTTTGCCAGCATCATCTACAACCAAAACATGGTGGGTATCACCAGTTAAGTTGGCCAGAATAGCAGCAACCGCACTGGTTGCTGTTGTTGGTTTGACGGTTGTGAAATGGGTGTCGGCCACTTCAAGAATGGGGTGATCCACGATATGCTCGATTTTTTTGTATATAGATTTAATGTCTGGTGCGGCTTGCATGGCAGCCAGAAAGTTGGTTGTGGCATAATCTGGTATAGCATGATGAACAATAGACTTGGCAGATACAATGCCCACAGGTTGACCGTTTTTATTCACAACAGGAAAGTCATCCAAAGCTGAATTAACCAATAGGTTTAAGGCATCGTAAACTGTGGCAGTATCAGGCAGGGTTTGTACATTTTTGGTCATGACATGGCTTGCTAACATGCCACCTCCTTCTGATTGGATTGTATGCGCTAAACCAAGCTCAATTATCCATATATGGCTATATTCGTCTATCATCATTGATGTGTGTAGCAACTTAAGCTTGTCATTGTTTGGCTTTAGTCACATTATTTGTGCATGACATCCGCATATGTTGACCCCGAAGAAATCAAGCGCTTTGAAGCGATTGCTGCTGAATGGTGGGATCCTAGTGGTCGCTTCAAACCTTTGCATCAAATTAACCCGTTGCGTTTGGATTATATCGCGCAACGCGTGGATTTAAGCCAAGCCAAAGTCTTGGATGTAGGTTGTGGTGGTGGTTTGCTTGCAGAAGGTATGGCAAGCCGAGGCGCTGATGTGACGGGTATTGACCGCTCACCTAAGGCGTTAAGTGTGGCGGGTATTCACGCAGCGCAATCAGGCATTGAAGTCAACTATCAAGAAAGTGATGCGGAAACATGGGTAGAAACCCATGCACAAACTTATGATGTTGTAACATGCTTGGAAGTCTTGGAGCATGTGCCAGATGTCCAGCGTACAGTCGCTGCGTGCGCGGATATGCTTAAGCCTGGTGGGTTGTTCTTTTTTGCTACACTCAATCGTACGCCAGAATGTTATCTTAAGGCCATTGTTGGCGCAGAGTATATACTGGGCTGGCTGCCGAAAGGTACACATCAATATAGCAAGTTTATTCGCCCATCAGAAATGGTGCATGCTTTGCGTCGTGCAGGTTTGGTTGAAAAAGACATGCAGGGTATGAGTTATGCTTTGCTTTCAGGGCAGTTTTCATTATCCAATAACTTAAATGTGAATTATTTGGGTTTTGCGCAAAAGCCTGAGTAAGCACTCATCTTGCCCTTGAGTTTCTTGTTTGTTTTAGGTTTGCTGCTTGTGTTTCCTGCAACAGCTCTGGCAGGAGAAATTGTGGCAGATCGTATTCAACGCGATGCTTATGGTATGATACAGGCAGAAGGTCGTGTTCACTTTGTCACTGAAGACATAGATATTCGTGCGGAAACATTAAGCTTTGATGTTGAGTCTTATCAGGCAGAGCTTGAGCAAGCGCAAGTGCAGACTCAAGATGGTCATCGCTTGCGCGGTGCGTATCTGAAGCGTATTGATCTTGAAACCTTTGAGGGTAAAGAAGTGGTTTATAGTCAATGTCCTGAAGATGACTTGGCATGGGCGATTGTGGCATCAGAAGCGAGGCTGGATAATGATGCAGGTGAGTTTACAGCTAGACACGCACGCTTTGAATGGGCGGGGATTCCAGTATTGTACACACCCTACTGGCGACATGCCTTGACCAGGCGTTCAGGCTTTCTTATTCCAAGTGTATCCAATAGTACAAGGCGAGGTCTGCAATTGGATATTCCATTTTATTGGGCAGCGTCACCTAACTGGGATATGACATTTACACCACGAAATATGTCACAACGAGGTACAATGCTTGATATAGAATGGCGGCATCGCTCACAAGCTGGTGATGAAGTGTTGCAAGTTCAGGGCATTCAAGATAAAGCAACAGGCAGGCAACGCGGTCGCTTGCGGGCAGACATGTCTTGGCGGCTATCACCCTCGCTGGATGCAGCATTGAACATTGATGCTTTAAGTGATGGTTTGTATATCGCAGATTATCCTTTTTATCCTAACGATACTAAAATCGCATCCTATTTAACCAGTAATACACATGTCACATGGCGAGATGGTAGTGATAGCGTCATACTAAGTAGTCGATATCAGCAAGTTTTAGGCGGAGCGAGCAATGCCAGCACCTTGCAAGTGTTGCCCCGGTTGCAAACCCGCCATTTTCTAAGTATGGGTGGTGGGCAAAGTATTCGTTTGGAGCATCAAACAACATGGTTTCAGCGAGAGGTTGGTGCTTCAGGTATGCGGCTGGGGGTACGACCTTCATGGTCAAAATCTTGGCAAATGGTGCGTGGTGCAGTCGCTACAGACTGGAGTATTTTGGGTCAGTGGGTTGGTTATGACACACAAAACTTTACCCATCGCACATCATCGTATGGTGTGTTTGCATCAAGCTTGCAGTTGAGTAGCGCGTTTGAGAAAGTTTTTGCAAACAGGCAATGGCGGCATGAAATCAAACCTGTTATTCGGTTTGATGTGTCTGCCACGCAAGACCAAAGCCTGTTGCCACGCTACGATTCTAGCTTATTGCCGTTGAATATTAGCAATCTTTTACAGGGTAACCGCTATTCAGGCTGGGATAGGTTTGAGCAGATGCAGCGCGTAAGTATCTTGTTTGCGACAAGCCTGCAACATAAAGAAGATGGCATGGTGAAAAACCTTTTGGAGGCACAGTTGGGTGTTGCTTGGGATGGGCTCCAGGCGACTGTTGATGCGAGTATTGCACCAGCACCTACACGGGCGTTATCCAACATGCTGGCAGAGGTGGTATGGACGCCTTTGGTATCATGGCGGTTAAATATGGGGGGGCAATATCATCAACCCAATGCGAGATGGGTTGAAGCGCACGGCAGTATTCGCTGGACAGAAGCAGAGGAATACATTGATCTTTCCTGGCGGAAAACAGATGCTTCATATTCACAAGAAGCTAAATCTGTAACTTTTTCAGCTAAGATGAAGCTGGGCTCTCATTGGTCAGCCAATACCTATAACCAATATGATGTGCTTCGTGCCCATGTGTTACAGACGCAGCTAAATGTGGCGTACCATCACAGTTGCTGGGACTTTAGTTTTGGCGGGTACAAAACATTCCAGGTAGGTAGTAATAGTTTAACGGATATAGGTTGGCGTTTCTTGCTCACATTTGATGGGCTAGGTAGTTTTGGCGAGACATAAAATGAGAGGGTTACTTTGAAATTATTATCATATATCGGGACAGTTGGTTTGATATTGTTTTGCAACCTGCATGTCGCACAAGCAGAACGACTGGATGCTATTGCTGCTATTGTTAATGGTGAGGTCATCACATGTTATGAGGTTGAACAGGCTTACCAAGGGCTAAAAACACAATTACAACAGAGTGGTAATGTGCTGCCTGATTATCAGGTTTTATTTGAGCGGGCCATGGAGTCGCGCATTCAACGCATCTTGCAACATCAAGAAGCAAAGCGGCTGGGTTTGAGAGTGACTGAAGAAGAAGTGGACGCTGCGATGGCAGATGTTGAGCAGCGAAACAACTTGCGGCCAGGTCAGTTGCTTGAGGTGCTCCAAGCTCAAGGTATAGATGTTGATGAATACCGAGAAACATTGAAAGACAGAATCCTCAATTCAAGGCTGGTTAATGTCGCGGTGCGCAGCAAGTTGAGTGTGAGCGAGGAAGCCAAGCGCGAATATTATCGCAAGCATTTGAAGAACCCCAAACCAGTGCGTGAAGTGCGGACATCACAGATGTTTATCGCATTGCCTGCCAATGCTGATAGCGACACTGTGGCAAAGCAGCGTGCCAAGGCAGAGGCCTATTATCAGCGCTTTTTGGCGGGTGAAGATTTTGAACAGATTGTGACTTTGGAGTCGGATGCCCCAAACGCTGTAGAAGGTGGTGACATGGGGTGGGTTTCACAAGGTGGTGTCAAGGGCGCGTTTACACAAATTTTTGATGTGCCTGTCGGTGGTATAACCAAGCCTATTCGTTCGGCAGCAGGCTTCCATATTATTAAAGTGATGGATGAGCGTATGCGAATGCCCGAGCGCTTACAGCCTTATGATGAAGTTCGCGCACGGCATATTTTACTGCAGGTTCCTCCAAGTGCTGATGTGGATACCCAAATCAAGATTAGGCAACAGGCGGAAAAAATAGCACAGGAAATGCAGGGAACATCCGATGAAGCCTTTGCTGTTCGTGCCAAAGAATTATCCCAGGGGCCTAGTGCCACCAAGGGTGGTGACTTGGGTTGGTTTAGGCGTGGGCAAATGGTGAAGCCATTTGAAGATGTGGTTTTTACCATGCAGCCTGGGGATACCAGTGGTGTTGTGGAAACACAATTTGGTCTGCATATTATTCGTTTGGTTGAAAAACGAACCATCAACCCCAATGCGTATGAAGCACATCAGGAAAACATTGGTCAACTGCTGTTGGAAACAGAGATGCAACAAGAGCTGCCTCGCTGGATGAATGGCTTGATAGCACAAGCTGATATTGAGAAAAGAAGCTGTGACTTGATGTCACCAGCCTTAAACGGTAAAGCAGGGGCGCGGGAGGATGCTCCTGCGCTTAAGCCTTTAGCCCATGTTAGCACTGATGTAGATGAGGGCTCAGCGGTGGAAGCACAAGTGATGTTGCCAGCCGATACATTGCGTTTGTGGCAAGAAGCATGGCAAAAGCGGGACTTGCCGACTTATTTTTCATTGTATCATGGCGGTCAATCCCCAGATAAACGCTTTTCAAGCTTTGCTCAGTGGAAAGCCTATAAGGAGCGTGCTATTCAACAGCATCAAGATATTCATATAGATATTTCGAACATACAAGAAGAAGTGTTGGCTGATCACCGTGTTAAAATCAGCTTTGATCAGCGCTTTAAGTCCAATCGTTTGGATGATTTTGATCATAAAGAAATGATCATGGAAAAAGTACAAGGTTCTTGGAAAATTCTTGTTGAGCGAATAGTCAAATAACATGATGCCTCCTTTTGTGTTGACCTTGGGCGAGCCTGCGGGCATTGGTCCTGATTGTGTGTTGCTGGCATATCAACATCAGCCTGCGCTGTTTGATCATATTGTGATTGTTGCCAAAGCATGTTGGCTGCAAGGGCGAGCTAAAGAACTCGGGCTTTCGATTCAAGTTCAAAGCTGTGATGCGCACTTAAGGCATGACAAGCAAGGTCATACCTTATGGGTGTTTGACCCAACGGGAGATGAGGCAAGGGATGTGCAGGCAGGAAAGCCCAGTGCTTTGGATGCCGCATCAGTGGTCACATGTATTCGTGTTGCCGCACAGATGTGCTTAAATGGGCAGGCTCGGGGCTTGATTACAGCGCCCATTGAAAAGGCAATATTGCGGGATACGGGGTTTGATTTTCCAGGTCACACTGAGTTTTTAGCGGATATTGCAGGTGTGGACAGGGTGGTGATGATGTTGGCAAGCGCGCAATTGCGTGTTGCGCTATTGACCACGCATGTGGCGATAGCAGATGTGCCCGCGTTACTAAGCATAGAGGAAACTAAAGCCATCATTCGCATCATTTACCAAGATATGCAGCACAAAATGGGTATGCAGCAGCCAAGGTTAGCACTTGCGGGCTTGAATCCACATGCAGGAGAGCAAGGGCATTTTGGCAGGGAAGAAATTGATGTGTTAAGCCCAGCTTTGATGGACTTGAAAGCCGAAGGCTTGGATGTTGCAGGGCCATTGCCTGCCGATACTTTGTTTTCAGCAAATACGCGCACCCAGTTTGATGCGATAGTATGTTGTTATCACGACCAAGCCTTGATTCCGATTAAAGCATTAAGTTTTGGTGATACTGTGAATGTCACATTGGGTTTGCCATTTATTCGCACCAGCGTTGATCATGGTACTGCATTGAATCGTGCAGGCACAGGTCATGTCAACTACAATAGTTTAATAGCCGCAATTCATATGGCATTTGACTTTGATAAAAAGATTTCAGCGGAGTAGCATATGATTGATGATATTCAGGGTAAACTATTGATTGCCACGCCTTCGTTGGGTGGCGGTTTTTTTCGTGATAGTGTGGTATTATTATGCCAGCATGATGATGAAGGTTCTATGGGTTTGGTGTTGAATAAGCCACAGTCGATTCATGTGTTTGAAGTGTTGGATGAGCTGGCATTGTTTGAGTCAGAGCGGAAAAAAAGTATTGCGCAGATGAAGCTTGCGCAACAGATTGTTTATGAAGCAGGACCTGTGGACACTTATCGTGGCTTTGTATTGCATGGTATTGATCAAACCTATGACTCTACCATGCGCGTCAGTGCCGATTTGAATTTGACCACATCCAAAGATATTTTAGAGAGAATTGCGGCTGGTCAAGGTCCTGAAGAGTTTTTATTGTTGCTGGGTTATGCAGGTTGGGCGGCAGGTCAGCTTGAAGATGAGCTTGCCAATAACGACTGGCTGCTTGCTAATTCCACTCAAGATATTGTTTTTCACACGCCGCCAGACATGATGTGGGCAGCAGCGGCACGAAGCATTGGCTTTGAACGCGCGCAACTATCATCACAAGTTGGGCATGCCTGATGCAAGTGCTCATTGCTTACCATTCCGACTATCAACATACCCAATCCGTTGCTGATGCGGTGGCAGCGGGTGTTCATGCAGCTTTGGCAGATGAAGGCGAGACTGCTTCTGTTGATGTGAAACAAGCAGCGGATGTTAGCCTTGAAGATATGCGACAGGCTGATGTGCTTATCTTTGGCTCACCTGTGCATATGGGCAGCATGGCTTGGCAAATGAAACAGCTGATTGATTCAGGCTCCAAGCTTTGGATGGCAGGGGAATTGGAAGGTAAAATGGGTGGTGTGTTTGCCACTTATGGTGGTTA
>JALSGX010000165.1 GCA_026982535.1 Ghiorsea sp.
TCCATCCAGTCCATCGTTGCCGCGCCATCGTGAACTTCACCGATTTTGTGCGAAACGCCAGTGTAGAAAAGGATACGTTCTGTAATGGTGGTTTTACCCGCATCAATGTGAGCCATAATACCAATGTTACGTACGCGCTCTAGTGGTGTCTTTCTTGCCACGATACTACTCCTCTTCTAACCTAAACTGTTTAGAACAATTAAAATCTTATATTTTCAAACTTACTTCAAACTTTTTACAACATCACCCGCCAAGCGAGCTTTTTACAATCTTACCAGCGGAAATGTGAGAACGCTTTGTTGGCTTCTGCCATACGATGCGTTTCATCACGTTTCTTAAATGCGCCACCACGCTCATTGATGGCATCAACAAACTCATTACCCAAACGCTCAGCCATGGTTTGCTCAGAACGCTTGCGAGAATACTCAATCAACCAACGCACAGCCAAAGACTGCTGGCGACGATCAGATACTTCGATTGGCACTTGGTAAGTTGCACCACCAACACGGCGAGACTTCACTTCAACCAATGGACGAATCGCTTCCAATGCACGATGAAGAACATTCAATGCATCTTCACCTGTTTTTTGTGCTGCAATTTCCATTGCACCATAAACAATGGCTTCAGCCTTCGCTTTTTTGCCATCCAACATGATAGCGTTTACAACTGTTGAAACTTTATTGTCTCCGAATTTCGCATCAGGCGTAATTGGACGACGGGTAACTGGACCTTTACGTGGCATTTCTCAAATTCCTCTCTTACTTAGGACGCTTAGCGCCGTACTTCGAGCGAGCCTGCTTACGGCCTTCAACACCCGTAGTATCCAACACACCACGCAATACATGATAACGAACACCTGGTAAATCTTTTACACGCCCACCACGAATCAACACAACACTATGCTCTTGCAAACGGTGACCTTCACCTGGGATATATGCAGTCACTTCATGACCATTGGTCAAGCGAACACGTGCAACCTTACGCAAAGCCGAGTTAGGCTTCTTCGGTGTAGTTGTATAAACACGCGTACAAACACCACGACGTTGTGGACATGCTTGCAATGCAGGAACTTTGTTAATTTTTCGCTTGTCTTTACGAGACTTGCGAATCAATTGGTTAATTGTTGGCATCGTTACCTCTTCAATCTTTTCCTCTACTTATGCCTTTATTTTATTAAGGCACAGCTCGTGAGGGCGGCGAAACATAGGGTCGAGTGTTTGCTCTGTCAACTATTTTTTCGCAGTGATGTTATGTCGCGAATCACGACAACCTATCTTTCGTGACTTTGCTTGCATAAATACGGTTAAGTAAAGGCTTTTGCCGTTTCCACCAGTGTATCTTCATCCATCACTTTTTTGTCAATTTTACAATATGCTGCTTTTTCCTCAACAATGACGCGAACTTCTGTCACACCTTCCAAAGCCAAGAGTTGTGCCGTGATACGCCGCCCACCTTCTTCATCATCGGCTTCGACGTGTAGTGTAATCGTGGCGACATAGGGTGGCTCTGGCATAAACAAAGCAATCACCCACCACACGCCAAGCATGGCAGCAATAACGATAAACACGGTATCGAAGTTTTGCGCAATCGGGTCATACAAAAAACCACCCAACACACCGCCAACAAACGCGCCAAAGAATTGCGATGTGTTAAACACGCCAATCGCCGTGCCTTTTGCACCAGCAGGTGCATATTTAGAGACCAATGATGGTAGGCTTGCTTCAAGCGTGTTAAATCCTGTGAAAAACAATAACAAAGCAAAAGCAACCCACCAAATGGAATCATGCGAAACAGCAAACAATATACAC
>JALSGX010000166.1 GCA_026982535.1 Ghiorsea sp.
TGCGCCAATAAGATTTTCACATCCACATCTGGCGCACCTGCGATTGCCTTTTTCGGACTGGTTTGATGCGAAGCAATATGCCTATCCGCACGGTAATCTGTCACCCCTGCCATCAACAACTTCGCACCATCCACTTCAATCACTTCATGTGCATTCAGTAACACGGTAAACCCAAGCCTCTGCATTTCGGCAATCCAGTCTTCTGCGCCCGAATAATATTCATGATTGCCTGTGATAAAAAACTTGCCGTGCTTGGCATTTAGGTTTGCCAGCGGTGCAACATCATCTTTTAACCGCGCCACAGAACCATCCACCAAATCACCTGTCATCACGATGATGTCAGCATCCAAAGCATTCATTTGCTGCACCAGCGTTTCCACATAGCCCTTTTTAATCATAGGGCCAATGTGTAAGTCGGTGAACTGGACGATTTTTAGCTTTTGCAAGGCTTCTGGCACATTACCCAACGGCACTTGTACCTGTTTAACAATTGCACCACCCACTGCCTGCTCAAAACCAATGCCTGTGGTCATACCCACGCCACCAAGCACACCCAAACTTACAGTGGATGTCATAAACTGCCTCCGCTCAGGGATGGGTTTTATGTTGTGGATGAGCGCATGGAATAGATCGATTAGCATGTATGCAATAAATAATAACGAGAAAAATCCCATGTTGAGATACACAAACCATGCCAACATATCCGTAGTATCATTGATGATGCCAAACAAGCGCAACGCCATTGCCAGCGTGGAAGCAACCCAGACAACAAACAAGTAGCTCCAAACCAGTGTCTTCACGCGCAAGCTAGGCAAATACATACGCCACCCTATATACCACAACACCAGCGCGACAACCAGTGAAGCAATCAACATAAACCCGATCATGGTGTGAGCGTAGCTCATCAAATGTTAATATAAGCTTAAACCTTGCAGAGATAAGTTTAGAAGCTCAACATTTGCCCATGAAACAACTGCTCAAAAATCACACCATGATTATCCTCGGCTGGTTTTTTGTGCTCTTGGGTTTACTTGGTGTACTACTTCCTGTTTTGCCTACCACACCTTTTATGATTGTCGCAGCAGCCCTGTTCGCTAAAAGCTCCCCCCGCTTTCACCAAATGCTTTTGAACAACCGCTGGTTTGGTAAAGTGTTGCGTGACTGGGAAGAGCGCGGCGTGGTTAGCCGCCGCATCAAAGTTCGCGCGACTATGTTGATTATCCTCACTTTTTCCATATCCATCGTCATGTTACACCAACAACTTGGCTTGCAACTCATGCTGCTCGGCATCGCCATCACTTTACTGTTCTTTTTATGGCGGATAAAAGAAAGTGAAGGTCATTCAACATGAACACCCAAACCTTCATTGCCCAAACTATTGCCAAGCAAGGGTATTGCGTCATCAACAACACCCTGCCAGTGGATATGGCCAAGTCGTTGCATCAACATATCACCACTTTACCCACACATGCTTTCAAAGACATGGGTATTGGCAGAGGCGCTTCATTTCGCCTGGATAAAAGCTATCGCCGTGATCAATCATGTTGGTTAACGGGGAAGCACCCTGCTGAACAAGCTTACTTGGCATGGATGGAAGATTTGCGTTTGGAAGTCAACAAGCAATTGTTTATGGGATTGTTTGATTATGAAGCACACTTTGCTCACTACGCACCCAAAAGCTTCTACAAACGGCATTTGGATACTTTTAAGGGACAAGCCCATCGTAATAACAGGAGGCTAACCACAGTTTATTACCTTAATCCTGACTGGCAGATTGAACATGGTGGTGAATTGTTGATGTATG
>JALSGX010000167.1 GCA_026982535.1 Ghiorsea sp.
TTATTGGTGCAACGAGCTTGGAACAACTCAAAGAAAATTTGGAAACTGTGGATGTTGAGCTTAGTGAAGAGGTGTTCAATCAAATTGAGCAGGTGCATCAGCAATATCCGAACCCTGCACCATAGTTAGGGTGTAGCAGGTGTAGGCGTGCCATAAGTATAAGGTGTTGTAATCGTAACACCTTGCGTTACACCTGAGCTTGCAGCGGCAGAAGAGGCTGCCGCCGAGGTGGAAAATGAGGCAGCGTTAGGCGTATTACTCCCGCTGGAAGTATCTTGTTCTGAAGCTGTGCCTTCAGATGCTGAGGTGTCTCCGCTTGTTGAAGACATGTTTCCTGCCGCATCGACATTGAGTTGTTCGCCAGGAGCTAAAATTTTCTGAGAACCATTGATGCTGGTGACCACAACAGATCCTTCATTAAGTGATACAGTTGTTGAAGACTTCGGCATATCCGACAGGCTAAGTTGGGTATCAAAAGCCATACTTTCAGCATTTTTGGGTAATGGAACAGTCATCTCATACTCTGTGCCGCGAACGCCAAGCACTGCAGTTGTGGTATGCACTTTAAACCTAGAGTTTTTCGTTGCTAGCTTTTTAACGAAGAAGCGAACCTTACCCCAAAACAAATCAAATCCTGCGAGAAGTTTGCGTTTATTTGTGTAAGCATAACGTTTTAATGAAATACGACTTTTAGGGCTAATATAGACTTTACTACCATCTGTCATAAGTAAGCGTACGCGCCCACGACTTCCAGTGACGATGATATCGCTTTGCTGCAAGAGGTGACCAGGGGTTAGCTTGCTTTTGTTGTTACCGTGCATAACCCATGCGTCACCAAGAACAAGAATGCTACGACCAACTTCTTTACTGTCCGCAATATGTGAGAATGATGTTACAAGAAAAACTGTACAAAAAATTGTGAAAAACTTTTGCATATTAACCCCCCTAAGCTTGACTGAAGACTACAGTAGTCTATACTAACAAGAATTGCAAATGTGTCATGCTGGGAGGTTGGAATGGTGAGGCAAATACTTGGTTGGGCGTTGATGTGTTTATGTGCGGCATTTTTTGCATTGCCAATGATGACCACCATGACTGTTGCTGAAGAAGATAGTGATTATTTTTTCACATTAGACCCAAATAAAGTTCAGGCATCCCCAACATTTTCATTGGCAGCCCCATCGGGGTTAACCCCGTATCAGAAAATTGCTTTCGTCGGTATTGGCGGTGTTAAAGATATGCCTGGAAGGTCTGTTGGCGTGGATGGTGCGATGAGTACAGGCGTTGGTATTGAAGTCTCGAAAGAAGATAAGATTGGTGTTTTGGTTGGGCTTGATTTAGGCAGCATTAATCCAAGTGATGGTGGTGCATTTGATCGTGGGGACGCGAGTTTAGCCTTAGGTAAATATTTTGATGATTATAATGTTGGTGTTTCGATAGGTGTAAAAAACATTACACTATGGCATGGTAGTGCTGGTAGAAACACACCTAGTTTTTATATTGCAGCCACAAAGGTTGTTGTGGTCGACAAGTTTATAACGATTGTGAATGCTGGCTTTGGTAACAACGCTTTCCGAACGATTTATGATACAGCACCGAGAAGTGACCGGGCGAAAAGGGCATCGGGATTTGGTTCTGTCGCATTTTATCCTGTACCACAGTTAAGCGTAGTAGCTGATTACACTGCGGGTATTACATCACTAGGTTTTGGTGCTGTGCCCGTTGCGGCGTGGCCTGTAAGCCTCACTTGGGGCTTGTATGATGTGACCAAAGAAATTCAAGGGCATGATAAAATATCATGGATTGCTTCCATGGCATATGTTCACACATTTTAAACTTTATTTGCCGTGGATATATTCCTCATCATTGAATGTAACAAGCCAGTCGGGAAAATAACAAATAAACCCTGAGACAATCCATGTGCTAATCACCGCTTCCATGCCACCCATCAGCGCAAGAACAAGCGTGAAGTCTTGATAAATATGAAAGGAAGGGTAGCCTGACCATGTGAGTAAACATAGGGTGAGCACTGCATCCACTGCCCACATACACATCAGATCACCAAAACCAACTTTGGCAAAATAGACAGGAATAATGCGTGGAAACTTGTAGTAAAAAAACAAGTGAATGGCAGACGCGATGAACACGGGTAGCAAAACAGACGTGCTGATATTAAAGCCAAGTGTGCTAACATCACCCATACCTTTGGCAAGCAATAAGAACACATGTATGGATGAAAGAATAACAATAGCTGTCCAAGGGCCCACCATCATGACCGTAAGCATGACACCCAGCCAGTGTACGGCCATGCCTAGCTTAATATCGGCTTGAATAGCATACAAGGCTGAAAGGGCAATGAAAATGGTTGCCACTTGAAGCCCCTCAGACCATCCCGACCAAAAACGGGTTTCCGTGCGCCAAATGGAGAGCAGCACTATAGGTAAAGCGATGATGTTACCCAGTATAATCAGCCAATCTGGATAAAACCCCGCAGGAACATGCATGATATATGCCTATGAAAGTGCAGCTTTGACCGCAGCAGAAACTTTTCCCATGTCAGCCTTGCCTTGTGCTTTTGGGCGGACAATACTCATCACCTTGCCCATATCCTTCATGGATGTTGCGCCTGCTTCGGCTACAGCATCAGCAACCAACTGTTGAATTTCAGCATCATTCATTTGTTCAGGCAGATAAGCCTCAAGCGTTTTTATTTCTGCTTCTTCTTTTTCGGCCAACTCTGGGCGACCTGCATCGCGATATTGGGTGGCGGCATCTTTGCGTTGCTTGATACATTTGCTAACAATCGCAATCACATCAGCGTCTTCCAAAGCTTTGCCCAATTCAATTTCTTTATCTTTAATGGCAGCACGCAGCATACGAATAACACCCAAAGCCACCTTGTTTTTTTCTTTCATTGCCGCTTTCATGTCGCCGGTAATTTTTTGTGTAAGCATGGTACATGTTTCCTTTTTTTATGATGGCATTAAGCAGGCTATATTAAGCTTGTCCTTTGGCTATGCAAGCAAAAGACCACAAAAACCAAAGATGTTCCATTAAAAACAGATCTGTGACTTTTTAATGTAATCTTTATCTTGATATGGCTATGCTACGCCACCATGTCATTCTACCACCAAACACTTAAACCCATCTTATACCGTATAGGCTCTATGCCTGTTGCTATTTTACTGTTGCTTTTGTTGTCTGTTGCGTCGGTGATTGGCACAGTGCTTCAGCAAAATCAGGATCAAGCTGATTATTTACATCAGTTTGGTCCCACATGGTACTGGACATTCCGCGCGCTTGGCTTGTTTGATATGTATCACACCTGGTGGTTCTTAACCATTCTTGGCTTGTTGATGTTTTCGCTGGCGGCATGTTTGCTGCGCAACACCCCCCGCTTCCTCAAAGAAATGCGAAACCGTAAAGGCACGCTATCTGCCAGTGCACGCAAGCATATTAAACACAAGTTTGACCTGGTTTTGGATGACAAACACACAGCTATTTCTGCCATCAAGACATCATTGCCAGGTTGGAAGTGGGTGGAAACCAAGGTTGGTGATGTGCTATGGCTGCGGGGAGACAAAGGGCGTTTCCATAAGTGGGGTTATATTTCGGTTCATGCAGCATTGCTGATCATTTTAATTGGCGGTTGGATGAGTGTGCAATTTGGTTTTCGGGGCAATATGGCAGTACCTGAAGGCGGCAAGGAAAGTGAAATATCGTTTCTTCGAGGAACAAGTGTTGAATACTTGAAGATGCCGTTTGAAATCCGTTGTGATGACTTTGATATTGACTTCTTTTCCACGGGCGCACCATCGGAGTTTCGTAGCAGGCTTACCATTATTGATAATGGCAAGGAAGTGATGACTGAAGATATCATTGTGAATGAGCCGTTGTATTACAAGGGCGTGCGTATTTATCAAGCATCATTTGGCGACGGGGGTTCAAAGGTTGACCTCAAGCTGTTTCGCCTAAATAAAAAAGGTAATGTTGATACTGTGCAGGGGCAAGTGTACACCATGTTTGAGGATCCCTATTCCAGCAACAGTATGGAGTTCAAAGATTTTCGCCCCTACAATATTGAAAACATGGCAGCGGCAGGTGAGCCCAAAGAGTTTAAGGATCTAGGTCCTTCGGTTGATTTTATTTTTCGTGGAGAAGGCTTAAAGCCAGTATTGGTTCGCGCATTTATGGAGCCATTTGTGATTAATGATAAAAATCAAGGCTCATTTATGATGATTTCAAAGACGGGTGATGCCCGAGACTTTGAAACTTTTTTGTTGGGGTTGGATTTTTCGGATGAACGAGAATGGGCGCTATTTCAGGCTTTTATTCGCGGGCTTCCTGAAGAATCTGCCAAGTCTGAGAAAGAACAGCAGCGGCAAAATATCCAAGCATTCCGTGCAGCATTGGATGAAGTTTACGGTGATGACAGACCTGAAGACCTAGCCATGCTGGGCAATCGTATCATTCAGGCATTAAAGGTATTGCCAGATATGCCATGGGCGTTTGTACCTGTGTTGGTGGATTATGATCAAATTTACTATACAGGCCTTCAACTTGCCAAAGACCCAGGTATGGATGTGGTGTGGATTGGCAGCACAATACTTGTCATTGGGCTATGTATTATGTTTTATGTGGCACACCGCAAAGTCTGGGTTCGGCTTGAAGAAGATGAGCATGGTCAGGTTAAGGTTGAGGTGACAGGCTTGAGCAACCGAAACCCGCTGGCTTTTGAACAAGAGTTTGAAGATTTGGAGCGACAAATCAAAGAAGCTTATATGCAACAACAAGGAGTACAATCATGACAACAATCACGATGGATTCAAACCCAAGCACTTTTTCGATATTTACAGGGCGAATCGCCCATGTTCGTTGCTGGGCATACTTGGGTATGATGGCAGGTATGGCTGCTATGGCCATGTTTGCGGATATTGCGTATGAAGAGTATATCTTTGCGCTTTTTAGTATGCAGGGTATCACATGGATGGCAGGAGGCGCAGTGCTGGGTATGGCATACGCTTTTACAACTTCAGCGTCCAAGTTTCGAGCGTTTCGCTTTTCTGAAGTTTTAGTGCCATGGCTTGATGGTATTGCGCTTATGGTTGCGCTCATGGGTATTTTTACTTTATTTGAGCCTGCTGAAGGCATGATTAGCTATGAAGATCAGTCCAACTTATTTTCAGGAAAAGTTATTATGACCATGAATGTGATGCTGTTGTTCTCAGCATTGTGTTATGTTGCTTATTTGTTTGCGCCAGACTCATTTATTGGCAAGTTGGGTACTATTACGGCTTGGATTGGTGTTTATGCTGGTGGCTCTGCATTATTGTTGCGTTGGTATGAATCTTACTTGTTGATGGGTGGTGATATTGGGCATGCGCCAGTGTCTAACCTGTATGAAGTATTTATTCTTTTGTTCTGTGTGGTTTGTGTGATTTACCTGGCTCTTGAGCGCCGCCATCAAGCGCGAGGTCTTGGTGCGTTTGTGATGCCCATTGTTGCTGTAGGTGTGTTTTTTGCGATTTGGCTGGAATCTATTGGTCAATCTGATATTAAACCCTTGGTTCCTGCGCTACAATCCTACTGGATGAAAATTCATGTGCCTTTGAACTTTGTGGGTTATGGCGCGTTTGCGGTCGCTTGTGCAGCAGGCATGGCATGGTTATTACGCAATCGTCTGGAAGAGCGCAATCCTGATGCGCGCGTGTTGCGCGTGCTGCCATCATTAAAACAACTGGATGCCTTGGCCTACAAGTCGGTAGCCATTGGGTTCCCCGCGTTTACTTTGGCAACTATTTTGGGTGCGGCATGGGCGGCTGAAGCTTGGGGTGGTTACTGGTCTTGGGATCCAAAAGAAACATGGGCGCTGATTGTATGGCTCGTGTATGGTGCATACTTGCATGCCCGTTTTTCGCATGGTTTACAGGGCAAAACACTGGCTTGGTGGTGTGTGATTGGTTTCTTGGTGACAATTTTCTGTTTTGTGGGTGTGAACATGTATCTTTCAGGGTTGCACTCCTACGGTCAACTGACTTAACGCGTTCCACCCGCGCTTGTGTCTGTACCAGCAAGGCCCATGTTAGCATTGGATACGGGGGTTGGCGTGAGCGCATGTTTACTCCTGGCGAATGGTGCAGTGGCAAGTGTGAGCCTGGCAACATCGCGGGCGCATTCTAAAGTATTGTTGCCGATGTTGCAGGGCTTACTCGATAAACAAGGCTTAGCCTGGCAAGATATACAGAGTTTTGCGGTTGGTGTTGGCCCTGGCTCATTCACGGCTTTACGCGTGGCGTGTGCGACCATTGCGGGTATCAACGCGTCATTGCAAAAGCCAGTGTTTCGCCTTGCTTCACTGGAGATAACAGCAAACCAGACGGATACAGAAGAAGCCTTTTGGGTGATTGAAGACGCACGATCTGGTCTGGTATATGTTGCGGAGTTTGCGGCAGGTCAATGTATTACTGAAGCACAGTGTTTGCCATGGCAAGACTTTCTAAACCTAAAGCCTGCAGCTTATCTGACTTTATCGGATGCGCCAGTGGATATGCAGGGAGCGTTTGCTTTGCCTGTTCAATATTCACGAGAGCAAGCCTTGGCCAAGGTCGCGCAAGCCATTTCAATATCTGATCCATCTGCGTTGTGGGTAGAACCCCTATATTTACAAGCTTCTCAAGCGGAGAAAAATCTAGCATGAATCAACAACCTTTGCGTGTACTATTTGTATGTTTAGGCAATATTTGTCGCTCACCCTTGGCGGAAGTGATTGTGAAATCAGTTGCCCAAGATAGAGGCGTTGCCGATATGTTTTACTTTGACTCCGCAGGCACGGGCAATTGGCATGTGGGGCATGGCGCAGACCCTAGGTCTGCCAGTAAAGCTTTGGAAAAAGGGTTGAGCCTAGACAACCACAGGGCACAACAGATCACAGCAAAAAAGATTCAGGACTGGGATATCTTTGTGGCCATGGATCACGATAATCAGCGCGATTTGATTGCCATGGGAGCTAGCCCTGATCAAGTATGGATGATGCGTGCTTTTGAGGGCAAAGCTCATGCACCTGATGTGCCAGATCCTTATTATGGTGGAGCGCATGGGTTTGAAAATGTTTATGTGATGTTGCAACAGAATGCGCAAGGGCTTTTGGATGAGCTTCAGAAGGTCGCAAAACAGCGTGACTAACAAGCAACCTGCCATACCCCGGTGGTTAAAGTCACAAGACGCGCTTTACCTTGGTTTGTTAGCTATTCTTGTCGGTGTGCTTGCTGGATATGGCGCGCTGTTGATTCGCTTTGGTATTGAGTGGGTGAGCAGGGTATGGACAGGTGAAGGCAGCTGGTCCGAAGCTCTGCATCAGATTCATTGGTCAATCTTTATTCTTGCCCCTGTTACGGGTGGTTTGTTGGTGGGCTGGATCAACACCCGATGGCTACCCAAGGGTGAGGAGCGAGTCATTCCAGGTGTGATGGAAGCGTTGGCAGAACGAGGGGGTAAGATTTCAGCCAAAAAAACCAGTGGTGAGTTTATAGCCAATACAATATCTGTGGGTAGTGGCGCGTCTATGGGACGGGAAGCACCAACAGTAGCATTGGGCGCGTCATTGGCCTCCCTTTTGGGTCAATGGTTTGGGTTAACTGAAAAGCAAATGCGTACCCTGATTGGTTGTGGTGTTGCGGCGGGTATTGCCGCATCATTTAACGCGCCAATTGCGGGAGTGTTGTTTGCTTTGGAAGTGATTCTCGCAGATTATGCTATTGCCACATTTACACCTATTGTGATGTCCTCTGTGATTGCCACGGTGATTACGCGGGCTGAACTTGGCAATTTCCCCATGTTTACCATTCCAGAGTTTCGCCTTGTTTCATCTTGGGAAATCCCTGCTTATATTGGCTTGGGTGTTTTCTGTGGTCTGTTGGCAACGGTCATGGTGAAAAGTATGCCAGTATCACGATCCTTGTTTGCGGCATACATTGAAAATCCATTTTTTCGCCCTGCTGTTGCAGGTTTGCTTTTGGGTATATGCGCATTGTTTATGCCAGAAATCATGTCGATTGGCTATGGTACAGTCGATAGCCTTTTACTGGAAAATACAGAGCCCAGCATTTTGGGCATGGGTATGCCTTTGGCGGCATTTCTTGCGCTATTGTTGGTGATGAAAATGCTCACCAGTGTGATTTGTTCGGGTGGCAAGTTTGGCGGCGGTATGATTGGTCCTTCCGTGTTTGTCGGAGCGACGGCTGGCGCATTGTATGGCGGCTTTGTGCATGACATGTTTCCAACATGGACAGAATCCTATGGCGCGTATGCGCTGGTTGCGTGTGGTGCCATGTTGGCGGCTACAGTGCAAGCGCCCATGAGTTCAATTTTGATGATTTTTGAATTATCCAATGATTATCATATTATGGTTCCATTGATGACAGCTTGTGTTGTTGCTTCTTTGGTTAAGCGATCTTTTGGCAGTGCATCGGTGATTACCGAAGGTTTGCAGGAAAAGGGCGTGGATACGGAGTGGACATTGGAGCGATCATGGATGCGCTCGGTGCCTGTGTCGCGGCTACCTTGGCGATCAGTGCCCTCGGTGCATGTTTCCACCAAACTCAAAACATTGAAGGATGTTTATATTTCATCGGGTAAAGGCTGTGTGATTGTCACCGATGATGCTGGCGATATGGTTGGTATTGTAACATTTGCAGACTTGCAACCATGGTTGCTGGATTCATCTGCGGATGATTTGGTGGTGGCAGAAGAAGTCGCCAATAAGCAGGTGATGACCTTATCTGAAAACGACAGTTTGCTGGATGCCATTGATGTGCTTGATCGGGCAACCTTTGAGCAAATGCCAGTGATGGATGCTGAACACCCCAAGAAGGTCTTGGGTATTGTATCGCGTAATGCTGTGTTTTCGACCTATCATAAACTGATTGTGAAGCATGGTGAACACCATGTGGATAAGGATTAGCCATGCCCTTGAATACGGCACAACAAGCAGCCGTTGAAGCAGGCGATGGACCTCAGCTTATTTTGGCAGGCGCAGGTACAGGTAAAACACGCACTGTTGTGCATCGCATCGGTCACCTGATTGCCAATCGTGGTTATGCGCCACACCGTATTTTAGCTGTAACCTTCACCAACAAGGCAGCAAAAGAGCTGCAAACGCGCTTGTCTGAATTGATTGGTGATGATGGTGGCGGCGTTGTTTCAGGCACATTCCACGCCATTTCCCTGCGTTTTTTAAGAAGTTATGCTGATGCCTTGGGCTATCCCAAAAGCTTTCAGGTCATGGATAGCGATGATCAAAAGACATTGATAAAACGCTTGCTTAAGGCGAAAAACATTTCATCAGATAGGCTGCACCCTTCATTTCTAGGTGGCTGGATTGAGCAACAAAAACATGCGGGATATTTGCCAGAGCAGGCGGCGTCTATGTTGTGGAACGGGCTGGATTTGAAAGACTTATACATCGCTTATCAGGATGAATTAAAGCAACTTGAGCGCATGGACTTTTCTGATTTGATACTCAATGTTGTGCGTCTGCTTCGTGATTTTCCAAGTGTGGCGGCGGCTATGCGATCCCGCTTCGACCATGTCTTGGTGGATGAGTATCAGGATACCAATCCTGTGCAACATGAATGGTTATGTTTATTGGCGCAAGAGCATCAAAATATTACCGTGGTGGGTGATGATGACCAATCCATTTATGGTTGGCGGGGTGCAGATGTGCGGCATATTCTGGATTTTGAGCGGGTTTGGCAGAATGCGCAGGTACATCGCCTGGAAGAAAATTATCGAAGTACTGCCGCGATTCTCAAGCTTGCCAATGCTATTATTTCCACCAATGAAGATAGACATGCGAAAACTTTGCACGCAGTCCGAAAAGGTGGCTTAACACCTGAGTTTCATGTGTGTGTGGATGAATATGCCGAAGCAAAACATATGGTGAACCTCTTGAATGAGCGTTATGCCACAGTGCCATGGTCTCAGATGGCTGTGCTTTATCGCTCCAATCGCCAATCACTTGCCATTGAGCAGGTATTTCGTGAAGAGGATATTCCGTATCGTATTATTGGTGGCTTAAGCTTTTTCGCACGCATGGAAATCAAGGACGCGCTTGCTTTTTGGGCGCTGCTTAATGATTGCGCTGATGGTGTGCATGTGTTGCGCATTTGCAATAAGCCCAAGCGCGGGATTGGTGCGAAGGGGCAAGAAACCATTGCTGCCCATTTGAGTGCTAGCGGGTTAAGGGTTGCCGACTGGCTAAAGGTTGTATTGCAGGCAACCACATTGCCAGCGCCCATCAAAAAGCTGTTGCCTTTGTTGCAAGTTATTCAAGCCATGCAAAAAGATATTGATGTTTTGCCTGATAGAGGTCTGATGCGATTGCTGGAAAGCGTGGGCTATCTTGATAGCCTCAAAGCTTTGGGTGAGATAGAGGCGGCATCACGCATTGAAAACATTGAAACGCTGAAAAATTATATCGAATTATCTTTAGAATCCGGCATGACACCGATTGAGTTTATGGATAGGGCGGCGCTGATGGTGAGCGGCGAAGACGATCATGATGATCAAGATGCGGTAAACTTGATGAGCCTGCATCGTGCCAAGGGCTTAGAGTTTGACACTGTGGTTTTGGCTGGTGTGGAAGATGGCATGTTGCCACACCAAAAAGCGTTGGATGAAGGTGAGGCGGGTATTGCAGAAGAGCGCAGGCTTTTGTATGTGGGGATAACAAGGGCTGAGAATATCTTGCACCTGACATCGGCAAGGTTGCGCCGCATGTTTGGTGATACCACTTACCCTGTGCCGAGCAGGTTTATTGCCGATTTGGGTGATGATGTGTTAAGCAAGTCTGAGGCAGTGAAGCAACCCTCTATGTTCACACAAGCTCAAGCTTCATCAGTCCAAGGTATTGCTGTGGGTGTGTATGTGCATCATCCTAGCTTTGGCGATGGTTTGATTGTGGATTTGGAAGGTGATGGTGATGCGGTGCGTGTAGCCATTGAGTTTGATGCTGTGGGGCTGAAACGGTTGATGCTGAAATATGCGGCATTGACCATATTATGAATGACCTTAGATAAAAGCTGGACAAACCCAAGAAAAAACCTACGATTTTCCCCGCTGATAAGCGCCTTATCGGTCTGGCGAAGGCTTTTTCGCTAGGGGTTGTAGGTATTTGGGGTGCTTTGGGGCTGAAGTTCTTTATAAATCGGGCATTTATCTTTGCTGGTTCATCTTGTTTCGAGAAAATCGGCGGAGATAAAAAGAAAAATAAGGCTTTTTTGCTATTGAAAGCGCATATTTTTCGGTTTGGTGGTAAAAACAATACCCATAAGGCGGTTGCGGTTTATAAGTGGTTGGAATTGTTGGGTAAAATTGGGGTAGTCCCCCCAAATACCTTTGACCTGTTAGAAGGTTTTGAAACAGTAAGCAAATCTTTAATAACCTCCTTGTTTGCAGGCCCCCCAAATACCTTTGACCTGTTAGAAGGTTTTGAAACGACAGGCGACTAGGGCGGATGTTTCGGCAGCACCTGCCCCCCAAATACCTTTGACCTGTTAGAAGGTTTTGAAACAGGGCGGGCAGGAGCAAGGGGACTGGCAATCCTCAACCCCCCAAATACCTTTGACCTGTTAGAAGGTTTTGAAACTTGCCGCATTCAAGGCAGCTGGCGCTGGCAAAGGATCCCCCCCAAATACCTTTGACCTGTTAGAAGGTTTTGAAACCATGATAAGGCATTGATATGATGTTTATAGATAAACCCCCCCAAATACCTTTGACCTGTTAGAAGGTTTTGAAACGCTGTACTCACCATAAAACGGGTTAAACGGTTTCCCGCCCCCCAAATACCTTTGACCTGTTAGAAGGTTTTGAAACATTATAACACATTCATCTTTCGTCGTTAAGACAGCCCCAAATACCTTTGATTTAATTTGAACTATCGCGCCCCACCACCTTTCCCCAAAAGGTGGTGGGGCTTGCTGGTTTTGAAACTTCATAGCGAATCATCACATCGCACTCATCAGGACAACCCAAATACCTTTGACCGACAAGCCTATTCAAGCTATGGGGTAGCTTGAATAGGCGCGGCAGCTTGCTGCGATAAGCAGCATTTCTGCTAAAAAGTTCAAGCTATGGGGTAGCTTGAATAGGCGCGGCAGTATAATCGGCTTGCCGATTGGAAGGTTTTGAAACTAATGGGGTTTCTTTACGGCGATACCAAACGACCTCACCCCCCCCAAATACCTTTGATTTAATTTGAACTATCGCACCCCACCACCTTTCCCCAAAAGGTGGTGGGGCTTGCTGGCTTTGAAACTTCATAGCGAATCATCACATCGCACTCATCAGGACAACCCAAATACCTTTGACCGACAAGCCTATTCAAGCTATGGGGTAGCTTGAATAGGCGCGGCAGCTTGCTGCGATAAGCAGCATTTCTACTAAAAAGTTCAAGCTATGGGGTAGCTTGAATAGGCGCGGCA
>JALSGX010000168.1 GCA_026982535.1 Ghiorsea sp.
GACCACCTTAAAAATGGGTAGCATTGCCTTGATTATTGCAGGTGTAGTGGGATTAAACCTAAGCGGAGCAAAACATTGAGCTTTACATTCCAAATCGACACAACATTTACAGATAAACTGCCAGCCGACCCTGTTGCCCACAATGTACCCCGCCAAGTGATGGGTGCTTGTTATTCATGGGTGCAACCCAAGCCCGTCCAGCAACCTAAACTGTTGATTCATAGCCCAGAAGTCGCCGAACTTTTAGATTTAAACGATGAAGATTGTCATTCTGACCTGTTTACCCAAGTCTTCTCAGGCAATGCCCTGCTTGATGGTATGAAACCCTACGCCATGTGTTATGGCGGGCACCAATTTGGCAACTGGGCAGGGCAACTGGGTGACGGTCGTGCCATGACAATTGCTGATATTATCAACAGCAAAGGTGAACGCTGGAGCTTGCAACTCAAGGGTGCGGGTAAAACACCGTATTCAAGAAATGCTGATGGTTTAGCCGTGCTTCGCTCATCCATTCGTGAGTTTTTATGCAGTGAGGCTATGTTTCATTTGGGCGTGCCCACCACCCGTGCTTTAAGCTTGTGTGCCACGGGCGACCAAGTATGGCGTGATATGTTTTATGATGGTCATCCTGAATATGAGCCAGGTGCAGTCGTTTGCCGCGTTGCCCCTTCTTTTTTACGCTTTGGCAGCTTTGAAATCTTTGCCGCACGCAACGACCTTAAAACATTAAAAACACTTTTGGATTTCACCATCACTACCTATTTTCCACATTTGATTGAAGACAACATCACGACAGATACCTATGCCAAATGGTTTGCCGAAGTGTGCGACACCACCAAAGATATGATTGTGCATTGGCAGCGGGTTGGCTTTGTGCATGGGGTGATGAACACCGATAATATGTCGATCCATGGGCTTACCATTGATTATGGACCTTATGGTTGGTTGGAAGATTACAATCCTGATTGGACACCCAATACCACCGATGCCCAGTTTCACCGCTATGCTTATGGCAAGCAACCTTCCATTGCCCATTGGAACTTGATGAAGCTTGCCCAAGCCATTGCTCCACTGTTTGACAGTGTAGAAGCACTGCAAACCATATTGAATGACTATGCCACACAATATAAATCAGCATGGCAAGATATGATGCGCCAAAAACTCGGGTTAAAAACATTTGATGAAGCTTTGGTTGAGCAACTTATGAACAATTTAGAGCGAATCGAAACAGATATGACAATATTCTTTAGAAAACTTGCCGATATTTCAGCCCAAAACACCATCGAACAATGTATCCAAACCATTAGCCCTGCATTTTATGACACAAGCTGGCAAAACAAAGCCAGCGAAGTATGGCAAGCTTGGTTTGAAGACTATTTAGGGCAACTCAAGTCCCATGCTGTGGACAATCGCAAAGCAGCCATGAATCAAGTGAATCCCAAGTTCGTTTTGCGCAACTATTTGGCACAACTTGCCATTGATAAGGCGAATGAAGGTGATTTAAGTATGCTGCATGAATTGTTTGAAGTGTTGAAGCGCCCCTATGCCGAACAACCCCAGTTTGAAGCTCAATATGCACAAAAACGCCCCGATTGGGCAAAAGAAAAAGCAGGCTGCTCTATGCTGTCATGTAGCTCTTAGTTTAATTTGATAAACTCAAAACGACGCAAGCTGTTGATATACCAAAATAACATCTCGTTTCTACTGTATTGGATGCAAGGTTTTCGGAGTATTGGATACAAAATGTGTGCATGTCGTTTGAGTTTGACTCAACAACATAAGGGCAAGTTTTTGTTTAAGGCGTGATTTGTTTATTTTTAGGCAGCCAAAAACGAACCGACAAAGCCCCAAAAGATTTTGTAGTATCTTTTAGGGGTGCGTCAGGCATATCACTGAAAAAGGAACGAAAAGAGTTTTCGTTTTTATCCTTTTTCAACGGTAAGACTACGGCGCAGATGAACAAAGGGGGTAAGCCTGCTTACTTTGTGGTTGGTTGAATACTTTTTGAGGAAGCTCTAATTTGAAACAAAAAAAGACCAAGTCCGAGAACTTAGTCTTATCAAAAATTATAAAAACCAAGCTATGACTGTTGTGAGACTTGTCATCGGATGATTTATCACCTGAACTGCTATCATCTATAAACGCCGTTATTTGTATTTCTGAGCGGCTGAGTGTCTTGCGAATGACCAAAGTGTTAAGGACATATCACGCCACTCACGACTTATTGCATGTACTCAGCCTTAAAGACTTCTATGTCCGCATCTTGCAATAACGAACTAATCCAGGCCTGTATTTTCTCTTTCTCAAGTATGCTTTGAATTTCCTCTTTCACATCTTCAAAGGTTGGCGTTTGCGCTTCTTTTTCCCCCAGCCATTCCACAATATGCCAGCCAAATTTAGTCTGGATTGGCTGGCTTAACGGGTTCTCCTTATTCAATGTGAAGACCACTTTATCAAAAGCTTGCACCATATCACCAGGAGCGAACCAATTTAGGTCTCCACCTCGACCTTTGGTACTATCATCAATGGAAAATTGTGCTGCCAACGCTGCAAAGCTTTGAGGGTTTGCCCGCAATTGCTTCAACAACTCCAAAGCTGTTTGTTTATCCGCAACCAAAATATGCCGCGCATGAATTTGTTTAGGAATCACAAAGTCTTGCTTATGTGCTTGATAATAAGCTCTTAAATCATCATCACTGACTTGCTTAAAACCTTGGCGTTGCCAATCATGTATCGCTTGAATCAACACTTCATCTTCAGCTTTTCGCATTCGGTACGCAACCAGTGGATCGTAGTGCAAGCCCATTTCTTTCGCTTTTTGTGCCACCACTTCTTGTTTGATCATGACATCCAACACTTGCGCGCGCGCACCAGCATCTTGCATCATATAGCGCATGGATTGCGGTAAGCTCATGATTTCAAAGTCAATGTCTGACTCGTAAATTTGTCTATCACCCACTTGTGCTACCACAGGGCTATGTTCCTGCGTGTTAGTGGACATATTCGAGTCTTTTTCACAGGAAACCAACACCAACAATCCCAAACATATAAAAATGTATCGCATTTTCTAACCTTCGCATGTTCACTTTTATGCGCTAGCGTATCGCCTTAGCACATGAAACACTATACTTATTCATATCAAGGGTAATCGTTTATGTCTCCAGCAGTCATGGCCATTCTGGTTTTAAGTCTATACCTCACATTTTATCACTTTTATGCCAAAGGCGTGCTTGGCCGCAAAGTATTTCAGCTCAACGATAGCAACCTTACACCTTCCCATAGCATGAATGATGGCGTGGATTATGTGCCTGCCAACAAATATATCTTGTTTGGGCACCACTACGCATCCATTGCAGGATTAGCACCCATGCTTGGCCCTGCCATTGCTGTGATTTGGGGCTGGTTGCCCGCATTATGCTGGGTGGTCTTTGGCACATTATTGATTGGTGCAGTGCATGATTTTTCTGCTTTGATTTTATCCTCACGACACAAAGGGCAAAGCGTGGGCAGTATTGCCAAAGATGTGATTTCACCCCGTACCCGTCTGCTATTTTTGCTGGTCATTTTCTTTCTTGTATCCCTTGCCATGGGTGTATTTGTATTGGTCATTTCAGGGCTTTTTGCAGCACCTGATGCCGCCAGCATCCCAAAAACATCACATCCTGAGGCGGTATTCCCCACCTATGCGCTCATGCTGATTGCCATGCTCATTGGCTTTTTTGTATATAAAAAGAACATGCCTGTTTGGCCTTTGATTGGGCTTGGTTTTGTTGCCATGCTCACCACCACATGGTGGGGGCTGGATCATCCAGTCACAGGCTTGACAGCTACAGACTGGACTTGGTCTTTACTTCTATACGCATTCCTTGCCAGCATTTTGCCTGTATGGCTTTTATTGCAACCTCGAGACTTTCTCAACTCTCTCCTGCTCTACCTTGCACTGGGTATGATGTTGATGGGCTTCTTTATTCTCGATCCTGCATGGTCGGCTCCCGCCATAAACCCCAACCCTGAAGGCGCACCACCCATACTACCATTTTTATTTATTGTGATTGCGTGTGGCGCGGTTTCTGGCTTTCACGGCATTGTGGCGTCTGGCACATCTGCCAAACAATTGGATAAAGAGTCTGATGCACCCTTGATTGGCTATGGCGGCATGATTGGTGAATCATTATTGGCTTTGCTCGCTGTGCTTGCCACCACGGCAGGTGCTTTTGCAAGCCGTGCTGATTGGGAAGCCTTTTATGGTTCATGGCATCAAGCTGTAGGCTTGCACCAAAAGCTTGGCGTATTTATTCAAGGCAATGCCAACTTCATCCACCAATTAGGTATTCCTTATGATTATGCCGCGGCATTTATCAGTGTGGTCGTGGTAGGCTTTGCCATGACTTCAGTAGATACAGGCGCAAGACTGCTACGCTTTAACATTCAAGAAATTGGCAAAACCATCAACTTCAAGGTGCTGGACAACCGCTATTTAGCGACCTTCCTGGCAGTATCCGCCATGGGTTTCTTTGCTTTTTTTGAAGTGAATGGTAAGCCCGCAGGTTTATTTTTGTGGACACTCTTTGGTACAACTAACCAAATCTTAGCAGGTTTAACCTTGCTCACCGTCACGATTTATTTGTACCGTAAAAAGAAACCCATACTTTATACACTACTGCCCATGTTATTGGTGCTCGGCACTACCATCGCAGGTATGATCATGGGTATCATGGGCGCGCTCGAAAAAGAACAATGGACAGTTGCTACAGTTGGTTTTGTTATTTTTGCTTTGGCCGTTTGGGTATTGGTGGAAGCTCTGCTTGTTGTGCGCAATCTAAAAAATGAGCGCCACGCTTAAAAAAGCAGGTTGGGAGGCTTTATGAACAAACATACACCAAACATCTATATCCTAGATACCAATGTATTGATTCACGATCCCAATGCTCTGCTTCGATTTGATGAGCATGATGTGGTGATTCCTATGGTGGTTCTAGAAGAAATGGACAAGGTCAAACGAGGTATGGATGAAATTGCGAGAAACATTCGCGAAGTCTCTCGTACTTTGGATGCCATCAGCGCGGGTGATGAGCCACTGGAAGAAGGATTTAAGCTAAATGGTGGTGGCAGATTATTCTTTGAGCTGGATGATCACACTGATGGCTTACCCAAGTCCTTTATCCAAGGTATGGTAGATAACCGTATTATTGCCGTTACCGTACGCCTGCAACAGAAAAACCCCCATAAACGAGTGATATTGGTCTCTAAGGATATCAATATGCGCATCAAAGCGCGCGCGCTGGGCTTAAACACTGAAGATTATCGCTCCGATCGCGTGGTTGAAGATATTGATGTGTTGTCTACGGGCAATATATCGCTAACCCATGAGCAATGGGAAGATATGGCAAAGGGCATGGTAGTCTCAGAAATAGCGCATGGCAGCCGTTATGTGGTGCAATGGCCAGCATCACTACCACTTCCCTTGATCAACAGCTTTGTCAATTTACCTGGCAAACATGAAGTTTCATTGCGCTGCATCCGTATTGAAGGTGAGCAAGTCACCTTGGATGACACCTATGCCTACCGCAGCGACCGTCATGCCATTTGGGGGGTTCAAGCACGCAACAACGAACAAAACCTTGCCATGAATTTACTGATGGATGCAGACATTGATTTGGTGGCGCTCATGGGTGTTGCAGGTTCTGGGAAAACCCTATTGGCACTGGCTTGTGGCTTGTACCAAACCTTAGACATGGGGGTGTACGATAAAATACTGGTGACCCGAGCTACTGTGCCCATGGGTCAAGATATTGGCTTCTTACCTGGCTCTGAAAAAGAAAAACTAGAGCCTTGGATGGGTGCCATTACCGACAACCTAGCCTATCTACTGAATGAACAAACCACCGATATTTCATCGGTATTGGGGCAACACCGCATTGAAATTGCAGCACTGTCTTTTGCTCGTGGTCGCACATTTAGCCGCACATGGCTCATCATTGATGAGGCACAAAACCTCACACCACATCAAATGAAAACCCTGATCACGCGCATGGGGGAAGGCTCAAAAATCATTATTTTGGGCAATAACGCCCAAATCGATACACCCTACCTTACCGCACATACCAATGGTTTAACCTTAGCTGTGCAGCGTTTCTCGAGTTGGGAACATGCAGGGCATGTGATGCTGAAAGATAGTGAGCGTTCTCGTTTAGCGGCATACGCTGCAGAGGTGTTATAAACCTTGCTACACACGCTGAAACAAAACCCCTTGATGCTGGCAGGTGCGAGCATTGTTACCTTTGTTTCCATCGTGGCGATTTTCGCCCCGTGGCTTGCCCCGTATGACCCTAACCATATCGTGATTCGTGATATGCTGCTGCCACCCTCGCTAGACCACTGGTGTGGTACAGACACTTTAGGTCGTGATGTCTTTTCAAGGCTTTTGTATGGCGCTCGTGTTTCATTGCTGGTTGGCTTGGTTGCTGTGGGCATTGCGCTGTTGGTCGGTATTACCTTGGGCGCGATTGCTGGTTATGCGGGTGGGATTTGGGATAATATCATCATGCGCTGGACAGATATGGTCTTATGTTTCCCCACCTTCTTCCTCATTTTGGCTGTCATTGCATTTTTAGAGCCATCCATTTGGAATATTATGATTATCATTGGTCTTACCTCTTGGATGGGTGTCGCTCGCTTGCTAAGAGCCGAGTTTCTAAGTCTAAGAGAGCGTGAGTTTGTGCTTGCCGCACAAAGCATTGGCACGCCACCTTTACGCGTGGTGTGGTCATATATGTTGCCCAATGCCATGGGACCGTTGTTGGTCTCTGCTGTGTTGGGCATCGCTGGTGCAGTGTTGATTGAATCGGGTTTATCCTTCTTGGGGCTTGGTGTACAACCGCCCACCGCATCTTGGGGTAATATGCTCACCGAAGGCAAAGATAATATCCAAATTGCATGGTGGTTGTCCGTCTATCCAGGATTAGCCATTTTGATTACAGTCTTGGGTTATAATCTACTGGGTGAAGGGTTAAGGGATGTGTTTGACCCTAAACTTCAAGCCAAATGATCCCGCATGAGCATTATATGCAGCTTGCTTTGGCGCAGGCACAACTTGCCACAAACATGGATGAAGTACCTGTGGGCGCTGTGCTGATCACCAAAGATGGGCAAGTGTTTGAAGCACACAACGCACCCATTTTCAAACACGATGCCACAGCTCATGCTGAAATCGAGGTCATACGCAAGGCATCTGCCACTATCGGTAACTATCGCTTATTAAACAGCATACTCTATGTCACCCTAGAACCATGTCTCATGTGTACTGGGGCTATCATTCATGCAAGAGTTGGCACAGTGGTGTACGGCGCAAATGATGAAAAGACAGGTGCGGTGTCATCCCTTTATCAAGCTTTATCCGACAAAAGATTGAACCATCAACCCAGCATCATTTCAGGCATCTTAAAAGACGAATGTAGTGAGCAACTTCGCACCTTTTTCAAAGCCAAGCGCCAAGCCAAAAAAAGCAAGCAACACTCCTTCAAAAAGTACTGATCTAGCCTTGTTTGAGCTGGAACGACAATAACCCTATAAATTATAAGACGACAACAAGAAATAACCGAGTATAATACGAGGTTATTAGATCCCATCATCCAAAGGAGGCATGTATGAGCATACTTCAATGTCATAAGAAAACAATTGTTGCAGGCTTTACGCTACTTGCCATTATTATCGCGATTGCAATTGCATCAGGTGGCAGCGCACCGGGTCTGTTTGACCTTTCTCGCTACTTTCATGTTTTGGCTGGCATTGTTTGGATTGGTTTATTGTACTACTTTAATTTTGTACAAGTGCCCTCTTTGGGCAATGTATCTGCTGATACCAAAGCTGATCTTTTCAAAGAAGGAAGCATTGTTCGTCGCGCATTGCTTTGGTTTCGCATGGGTGCGCACACTACCCTGCTCTTTGGCTTAATTCTATTTGCAGAGCTTGGCGCGAATGCAGGTATGGATATCCGTATTGGTGCAGCACTTGCTATCATCATGTGGTTCAATGTTACTTTTATCATTTGGCCAAACCAAAAGAAAGTGATTGGTATCGTTGAAGCCGATGCCGATTCCAAAGCCGCTGCGGGCAAAAAAGCTTTGATAGCATCACGCATCAACACATTGCTTTCAATTCCAATGTTGTTCTTGATGCTAGCATCAGCACACTTTCAAATATTTAACTGATTAGGCATAAAGCCACTACAAACAGTGGCTTTATTTCTATTTTGCATGCTGCTATGCTTGCATATGTTGGCTTGTGTCAACAACAAAATCTAAACAAAGAGGATAGTCAAACATGAATGTTGATCAACACCTAAAGGTAGCGCAATGGCACATGGAGCAAGCGCGTTTACATGCAACATCAGAACACACTTGCGGTTGCCCTGTCAACGAAGAATACCAGCGTATCATTGATATTGTTGAGTCTGGTCAAAAAATCGAAGAAGATTTGAGCTGTTCAGTTCAAAGCTAATTTAAGCAACAATGATATATCAACCGCTTAATGGGAAACCATAAGCGGTTTTTTTTATGCCTGCTTCTTGCGAAACACCGAGCCTCGAAAGTTGCCAGCCAAGTCATAATAATCTTCAAGCTTTTCTAATGTTGCTGGTGTGTTTGGCATACCACTCAAGCCCGATTCCAACACCAGTAAGCCACCATCTTTAAGGTATAAGTGTGCGCCTTGAAGCAGCTTATCCAACAAGGTCAAACCCGAAGCCTCATCTGTGAGAGCAAAGCGCGGCTCAAAGCTGAGCTCGGCTTCCAAGTCATGCATTTCATCTTGGCTCACATACGGCGGATTGGACACAATCACATCGAATTGTCTATCCACAGGCAAAGCTTGATACAAATCCCCCTGCAAGAAGGTCATTCGCTGAGTCACACCCAAATTACCCGCATTGACTTTAGCAATAGCTAAAGCTTTATCCGATATATCACATGCCATCACCAAAGCATTGGGGTATTCCCTAGCCAGAGAAATAGCGATACACCCTGAACCCGTACCAATATCTGCAATGTTTAAGCCTTCTTGCCGGTTGGATCGATGCTTTAACACCATTTCAATCAAGTGCTCTGTTTCAGGGCGCGGCACAAGCACGGCAGGCGTGACCACAAACTCATCTTTCCAAAACGCTTTAACACCCAAAATATAAGCCAGCGGTTCTCGATTGATTCGCCGCGATAGCATAGCTTCAAACTTTGCCACCACATCAGCAGGTACGACATCATGCGCTTTGATAATCAAATCCGTCTGCGACACACCCCAAGCAGACATCAACATCCATTCAGCATCGGTGCGTGGCGCATCCACACCCGCTTGCTCTAATTGCTGAGCGGCTTGCCGCAGTACGGAATGCGCATACATATTATTTTTGCTCTGCGAGCAACTCCGCTTGGTGATGCGTAATGAGTGGTTCAATAAGCTCATCCATTTCACCATTCATGATTTGATCGAGTTTATACAATGTAAGGTTGATGCGGTGGTCTGTCACCCGACCTTGCGGGTAGTTGTAGGTGCGAATGCGTTGTGAGCGATCGCCTGAACCCACCATACCTTTGCGTGCTTCGGCGCGCTCCGCGTCTTTTTCTGATTGTTCCTTATCCAGTAATCGTGCTTGCAAAACTTTCATGGCTTGGGCTTTGTTTTTATGTTGGCTAGACTGATCTTGGCATGTCACCACCAAACCACTGGGTAAATGTGTTAAACGCACAGCAGATTCAGTCTTGTTCACATGCTGCCCGCCAGCACCTGACGCACGATATACATCAATGCGTAAATCCTCAGGTCGAATGTTGATCTCCACTTCTTCAGCCTCAGGCAAAATCGCCACGGTACACGCTGAGGTATGCACACGACCACCCGACTCTGTCTCAGGCACGCGCTGCACCCTATGCACACCCGATTCAAACTTGAACACAGCAAACACATCTGTGCCTGTCACTTGCGCCACGATTTCTTTGTAACCACCAATGCCAATATCACTACTGGTCAAGACAGCAACTTTGAAGCCTTTACGCTCGGCATAACGGCTATACATGCGAAATAAGTCTGCGGCAAATAAAGCGGCTTCATCACCACCTGTTCCTGCGCGAATTTCAAGAATCACATTGCGGTCATCATTGGGATCTTTGGGCAACAATAATGTATCTAGCCGTTTTTTACTGGCTTCAAGCGCTTCTTTTAAGTCCATGATTTCCATTTGCGCCATGTCTTTTAATTCAGCATCACAATCTGGATCTTCCATCATCTCTTGATTGTCTTTGATTTGCTGCTCAATCGCCAAAAAACGCTCTATTTCATCAGCAACAGGTTCAATCGCCGCGTATTCCTTGGAAATCTTGCTGTATTTGTTGGGATCTGATGTGATTTCAGGGTCTGCCATCATCACAGACAAGTCATTCTTTTTTCTTAAAATCTCATCCAGACGCGTGTTCATCGGACTCCCGAAGTTTATCTTTTTTCTTTGTATCGTGCACAGGTTCTGCGGCAAACAAACGACTTGCCGCGCCCATCAACAAATCACCTTCAATATCATCAGGCAAGGTTTTAAGCGTTTGCATGGTAGGGTGTACAAACCGTTTCATCAAGGCTTTACTTAATCGCTCCACGGCTTTTTGCTGCTCATCCGTTAAACCTTTAAGATAGCGTTTGGCTTTTTCCATTTCATCCAAGCGGGCTTGCTCAACCTGCTGCTGAATACCGCGAATCAATGGCACAGACTCCAATGACTTTAACCATACCAAGAAGACTGAAGCATCTTCTTCAATCAACACCTTAGCCTGCTCAGCTTCGCGCTCACGACTCTTCTGGTTGCCTTGTACTACCTGCTGCAAATCATCAATATCATAAACATATACACCCGCAATCTCGGCAATGCGAGGATCAATATCGCGTGGTACGGCAATGTCCACCAAAAACATAGGTTGCCCTTGGCGCTTTTTCATCGCAGGTCTAACATCTTCAGGCAAAAGGACATAGGTGGATGCACCTGTCCCTGAAATCACAATATCCGCCCTGTCCATGTATTGCGGCAATTCACCCATGGTCAGCGCATGACCTTCAAATGCAAGCGCAAGCTTTCGTGCGCGTTCCAAAGTTCGGTTTGCAACCAAAATCTCAGTACAACCATTGGCTTTCAAATGCGTTGCTGCAAGCTCTGCCATTTCACCAGCACCAATAAGCAGTACTGTTTTATCCGTTAAATCACCAAAAATCCGTTTGGCAAGTTCCACCGCACACGATGATATATTGACAGCTTGCCGCCCAACCGATGTTTCACTGCGAGCGCGTTTGGCAGCAGCAAAGGCAGATTGATAAAAACGGTGTAAAATATGACCTGCTGTGCCTGCTTCAAGTGCCAACTCATATGAAGCTTTCACTTGCCCCAGAATCTGCGGTTCACCCAAAACCAAGGAGTCCAGACCTGCGGCTACGGCAAACAGGTGGCGTACGGCATCATCCGTAGTATAAGCGTACAAATGTGTGATCACCTCAGATAGTGGCATGGCAGCTTTATGGGCAAACCACTCGTGCGCAAGCGCGATAGCAGCATCAGGATCATGGGTCACCAATGTCATTTCCACACGATTACAAGTCGATAACAAGGCTGCTTCACGAATCGCATCATGCTGGATTTGCTGTTGTAAAATACCTTGAATCTCAGCTTCAGGCACTGCCAACCGCTCACGCAATTCAACAGGAGCAGTTTTATAATTCAATCCAATGTGACAGATTCTCATGCGGCGAACCTAAACAAGCTTGGCAGCGTGTCCATCTTCAATCAGATGCAGATCAGTTTTTTCAGCGCTTCCCTTTGTTTTATCACGATGATATGCCCATAAATCCAAACGCCCTTTTTCAGATAAGCTTACCTTGATTTCAATATACAAATCAGGCATAGCATCAACCAGCGCAGTTGGCGCATCCTCATCCGCAAAATGAAAAAAACCCAGACACTGTATATCCAAACCAGACCAAACATCCAGTGTTTGCCGAATATCCGCAGTTTCTTTCACCATAGCCACCTTTTGAATCCACGACATGCTGGATGACAATGCACCAACCAGCCCACAATAAACATGCCGCTCATCAGCGACCAAAGCTTGATGAAGTATCCACTGAAAAGCACGACGAGAAATCGCTGTAGGTTGTGTGATAGGTGTCTGCATAGGTGGCGCAGCATTAGCCCTACGCACACCATTGTCAATCAACATGTTCCCACAGAGTGTTAGGAACACATAACCTGTCCTCATCAGTAGCGCGATAGTTGTCCACCTTGCAGGTTGCCCTTGGAGGCAACCTGCAAGGCTAACACACCAAGGTGCTTTCTTAAGCTTATGCCTTCACCTTGAGCCTCATATCCAACCTACATGTCTTCTATATTCATTGTGGTTCCAATGCGTATCAGGTTTACACAAGACTTCTTGAGTAAG
>JALSGX010000169.1 GCA_026982535.1 Ghiorsea sp.
TAAAAAGATTGAGTGATGGTGAATTCAAGTTGTAATTGTTGCTGCTGATACATGGCTTGCGCTTTTTCAGCCCCCAACTCCGCTTGTTTCTGCTGCTTGGCAGCCTGAAACACAGGTATAGCTTGTGAGACCGCCAATTCGGTAAAGTCATAACCGCCCGAGGCATCTTCAATGCCCAACACATTATCCGCCTGCAGGCTTACATTGGGGTTTGCCCATGTTCCTGCTTGCGATATTTTGGCTTGTTCAATGCCAAGTTGGGCTTGCGCCACCTTCATTTCAGGCGACAGTTCAAGTGCAAGTTGAATGCTTTGCTTTAACGATAATATGTCTGCTTTTTCTTGCGCTTGGGCATAACCCGCGCACATGAACAATGCAGCGAAAACGACTACCTTTTGTGGCAGCGATGGCGCAAAGAATTGAATCGTGGCTTTCATAAATAACACATCCTCAGAAATGACGCTTTTGAGCAGCCTGTGATAAAAAACACATCACTGCTTTGCCTGCTTCGAGAGGGGATTGTGATAAGCAAGCATTAAGCCCGTGTTAAGGCTGAAAGAAGAGCGCTTAATGTTTGTCTTGGTTGTTATCTATGTCGCGGGGTTTTTCGCGAGGCTTTTCCAAGGGCGGAAGCTTTTCATTCGGTTTGTTGTACTGCTTCCACAAATAAGAAGCCAACCAAATCGCTGCACCTACCGCCAAGGCGTATATTAATGCGCTGTCACCGTTGGGGTTACTGGCAAAGTAGTTGTTCAACGCGGCCACCAACCTTGTTCTTGAAAGGATAACACTTGCGTGCCTGCGAGCAAAAAGTGGTCTAAGAGTTTAATATCTAAAGTGTTACAGGCTTCAATCAGTTGGCGCGTTAACGCAATATCTTGCTCACTGGCTTGGGCTGTACCCGCAGGATGATTGTGGAAGATGATGATACCTTTGGCATCCAATTCCAAGGCGCGTTTGATTAAAGTGCGCGGGTAAACCACGGCTCTATCCACCGTGCCTTCAAACAAGATTTCGCTGGAAATGCACTGGTTTTGTTGGTCGGTGAACAATGCTCCAAAGTATTCAATACTTTTTTCTTGAAGCTTTAAGCGCAGCCATGCTTTGACCGATTCGGGTGAGTCCAGCTTGGTTTTATCCATTAAATCTGATTCAAGGTAACGCACTTGTGCTGCTTTGATAAGTTTGAGGAACTGCGCCGATTCCTTGCCCAAACCTTCAACACTTTTCAGCTCTTGAGCTTGGGCATCAAACACCCCCGCTAATGTACCAAACTGCGCCAATAATCGTTTGGCGATGGGTTTCACATCTTTGCGCGGAATGGCAAAAGTCAGCAATATTTCTAAAACTTCATACGCATGGAAGCCGTTTAAACCATGCTGGGCAAAGCGTTGTTTCAAACGCTTTCTATGCCCGCTTACCGAATCATCAACCAATCACGCCAACCTTGAAACATCCGCAAGGCGTAAGAATAAACCACGCAATCTTGCTAACAATGCCAAACGGTTCGCTTTAATCGCTGCATCATCTGCCATCACCATCACACCATCAAAGAAGGAATCCACAGGCTCTCTTAAACCGGCCAACACCTCCAACTGTGCATCAGGTGTTTCAGGGAAGTTGGTTTCAGCATCCATCAACGCTGCAAACAAGGCTTTTTCAGCATCTTCTTGCAGCAATGTTTCATCAATATCCGTTGCAACATCACCTGCTTTTTTCAATATGTTGGCAATGCGTTTATTGGCAGCCGCCACCGCTTGCCCTGCTTCTGAATCAGCAAAACCTGTA
>JALSGX010000170.1 GCA_026982535.1 Ghiorsea sp.
TACAGGGCATGAGAAACAAGCCAATCAAGTGGCTGATGCTATGCAAAAGCGGCTGGACACACTGAGACAACGCATTTCGGGCAAATCCATCCCTGTATTTTATGAGATATGGGCAGAGCCACTGCTTACAGCAGGCAAGAACACTTTTATCCATGATGTGTTGAAGCAAATTGGCTTGAAGAATGTGTTTGGTGATATTGCTTTGGAAGCACCTCGTGTGAATATCGAATCAGTGATGAATGCGCAACCCAAGCTCATCATTATCCCATCGGAAAAACGAGATGTTTCAGCACGAACTGCATATTGGAAGAAGTGGTTGGGTGAAGATATTGCCATTATCACGGTCAACCCAGACCTTGTGCATAGACCTGGTCCAAGATTACTGGATGGCATGGAAGCTTTGGTCAAACAAATGGAAGACTTAAGCTTGTGAGCCATCAAGCTTTGAATCAAAAAGCTATTGTTTTAGGCATCGCGTTAATGCTTGCAGCTTTGGCTGTGATATTTATAGCGCTTGGTGTGGGGCAACATTGGATTAACCCGTTTAACCCCATCAACAGCATGGAAGAGCTGATTCTTTGGGATATTCGATTGCCGCGTATTTTAACTGCTTTTGCTGTGGGTGGTATGCTCGCATTGGCAGGTGCTTGGTTTCAGGTGTTGCTCGGTAATCCATTGGCAGAGCCTTATGTGCTTGGTGTGGCGGGCAGTGCGGCAGTCGGTGCGGTATCGGGTATGATGTTGTTTCCTGATTCAACGCTTGTGATGTCGGTTGGCGCATTTATCGGCGCATGGGTGGGCATTGCGGCGGTATTGTCCTTTTCTTATTTAGGTGCAACCCGATTGTTGCTCGCAGGTGTGGTTTTGGCAGCCTTTTGGGGTGCGCTATTGATGTTGCTGATGGCAATAATGTCTGAGCGTAGCTTGATGTTGGCTTATGCGTGGATGATGGGTGATTTGTCCAATTCAAGTTTACCCATTTGGTCGTTGCTTTTGGTGTGGGTGATTGCTTTGTTGTGTGGTCTTTTTCTTTCATTGTCCTTGGATAAACTCTTGCTCGGTGAACGACATGCGGCTGCCTTGGGGGTGCATGTTTCTCGCCTGCGCATCACACTATTATTCCTCGCCTCTGCCGTGACCGCCATTGCGGTGACTGCCGCAGGCACAATCGGATTTATCGGGCTTGTTGTACCGCATTTGATGCGTTTGGTGTTTGGCAGCCTGCATCAAGCGGTGCTGATTGCATCGGCATTTGGTGGTGGCATTCTATTGATTATGGCAGATACCACAGCCCGCACCGTCATCAGCCCTGCCGAGCTGCCTGTGGGTGTGCTCACCGCCATGATTGGTGTGCCACTATTCTTGTATTTGTTGTTGCGGCGATAAGTGATGTTAGCGGTTAAAGATTTATACTTACAACGCGGCGATAAAACCCTGATTCAAGCATTGAATATGCAAATGGATACAGGGCAAGTGGTGGTAGTGCTGGGGCCAAATGGCGCAGGTAAGTCCACATTATTATTGGCATTGCAAAACATGTTTGCGCCCAGTCAAGGTGAGGTTTACTTTCAAAACCAACCCATCACCAGTTATTCACGCCAAGAGATCTCCAAGATATTCACATGGCAGGGCGATTTGCCACCTTCGGAGTTTGGGCTAACCGTTGGGCAACGCTTAGCTTTGGCAGCCGATGGCAACAGCAGGCAAAGGATTGATGATGCACTAGCATATTTTGAATTAACGGCATTGGAGCACCGCGCTTTGGGTGACTTGTCCAGCGGCGAGCG
>JALSGX010000171.1 GCA_026982535.1 Ghiorsea sp.
GATTATGGGTGCGGGTGTGGCGGGGCTTCAAGCCATTGCCACGGCACGCCGTTTGGGTGCAATGGTGGAAGCTTTTGATGTTCGTGCGGCAGCCAAAGAGCAGGTGGAAAGCTTAGGCGCGAAGTTTGTGGAAGTGCCGCAAGATGACGATGCGGATGCCGAAGATGCTGGCGGTTATGCCAAAGAAATGTCGGATGAATACAAACAAAAACAAGCAGAACTCATTGCTGAACACGCTGCCAAAGCAGATATAATTATCACCACAGCATTGATTCCAGGGCGACCTGCACCGGTGTTGATTACTGAAGAGACTGTGACCAAGATGAAGCAAGGTGCAGTGATTGTTGATATGGCAGTGGAAGCGGGTGGCAACTGCCCATTATCCAAAAAAGATGAAGTGTATACCAAAGACGGCATCACATTTGTGGGTGTGAGTAATATTCCGGCAACACTAGCCACAGATGCCAGCGCACTTTATGCCAAGAACATGCTTAACTTTATGGGCTTGATGCTGGATAAAGAATCGGGCGATTTAAATATCGACCGTGAAGATGATATTATTCAAGGCTCACTGTTGTGTGCCGATGGTGAATTTTTAAAGCCTGATTTATTGAAAGGGAGTGCATAATGTGTAGTTCTGGAAATTGTGATTTAACAGCGCACGCAGCAATGGCTGCGGATGTGGCGAATAATACTGTTGACCCCATCGTGATGTCATTCACGGTGTTTATTTTGGCGATTTTTGTCGGTTATCATGTGGTTTGGAATGTGACCCCTGCGCTGCACACACCATTGATGAGTGTGACCAATGCATTATCAAGTATTGTGATTGTGGGCGCGATTATTGCATCAGGGCCTGTGGAAATGAATCTTGCAACGGTGTTGGGCTTGATTGCTGTGGGTTTGGCATCGGTGAATATTTTCGGTGGTTTTATGGTGACGCAACGTATGCTCGCTATGTTTAAGAAGCGCGGTTAAGGGGAAGATATGTTATCAGCTAATATGACTGAACTGGCTTATTTGGTCGCTTCAATTTTGGTAATTTTTGCCCTCAAAGGTTTGTCTTCACCTGAGACATCCCGCCGAGGCAATATGTTTGGTATGTTGGGTATGGGCATCGCAGTGTTGGTGACCTTGCAACTCGATGGTGTACAAAACTACACTTGGATATTAATTGCTATTTCAGTTGGTGCTTTGATTGGTGGCGTGGCGGCAAGAAAAGTGCCGATGACAGGTATGCCTGAAACGGTTGCATTTATGCACGCATTGGTGGGATTGGCAGCAGTATTGATTGCCGTGTCGGCGTTTCTTAACCCAGTCGCTTATGGTATTGCAGATGCGCTGGGTGCGATGCATACAGCAAGCCGTATTGAACTATTTTTAGGCACATTTATTGGTGCGATTACATTCACCGCATCCTTGGTTGCGTTTGGCAAACTCAAAGGTTTTGTTTCGGGTAACCCAGTCACTTTCTCAGGGCAACATTTGTTGAATTTAATATTGGGCATCATCATGATTGGTGCAGGCATTGTGTTCTGTGTGAATGAGTCGCCGACTGCGTTCTTAATCATGTTGGCTGTGGCATTGGTCTTGGGTGTGTTGCTGATTATTCCGATTGGTGGCGCGGATATGCCTGTGATTGTGTCGATGTTAAACTCATATTCAGGTTGGGCAGCAGCAGGCATTGGTTTCACCTTAGGTAATAATATGTTGATTGTAGCAGGTGCTTTGGTGGGTTCATCAGGTGCAATTCTTTCGTATATCATGTGCAAAGCGATGAACCG
>JALSGX010000172.1 GCA_026982535.1 Ghiorsea sp.
CAGCTTTGATGGTTGCTAATCAGCTATGGGGAGTAGGTTGCAATGTAGCAACCTTGATTGATTTTGCAGCACCGCTTGGCGCAGATATTCCGTGTTTTTTGTTTGGGCAAGCAAGTCTGGCACAAGGTGTTGGTGAGCAATTAACACCCTATCCACATGCTATCCCCGACGCAGATATTGTATTGGCATGGCCTGGTTCGGGGGTATCGACTGCTGAAGCATTTGACCACTTTGATAGAAAATATTTTCATGCGTTGACGGACGAAAGTGGTGGCGTTAAAGTGCGCGCCCGTTCGGACGATGATACTTTTGGTTTGGGTGTAAATGACCTTGAACAAAGTGCGCTGGACTTATGCCAACCATTGCAAGCCATGCTTTCAATGATGCGAAGTCAATCGATTCGAGCTTGGATGAGTGGCAGTGGTTCGGCATGTGTTGCATTGTGTCATTCACCCGAAGATGCAAGGCAGCTTGCCGAGTATCTTAAAAACAACCAACTCGCTTCATGGGTGCATACAGGTAAATTTTTATCCAAGCATCCTCTGATGATGAATATTGGGGCGTAGCCAAGCGGTAAGGCAGCGGGTTTTGATCCCGTCATGCGCAGGTTCGAATCCTGCCGCCCCAGCCATTTTTATGTGATGTTAGAACGGAGGTGTTCTGCTGGTGCGTGATAAAAGGTTTCGCCTGTTCTCTGGAACATCTAATCCCAAACTAGCTGTGGATGTTTGCGCTCACCTTGATATGCCTGTGGGTGAGATGTATACGAAGCGTTTTTCTGATGGTGAAATTTTCCTCCAGTATCAAGAGACCATTCGGGGTAAAGATGTGTTCTTTTTGCAAAGTACATCGGTGCCTGCCAATGATAATCTTATGGAGCTTTTGATTGCTATTGATGCTGCCAAACGCGCGTCTGCGCGTCAAATTTGTGCGGTGATTCCTTATTTTGGCTATGCAAGGCAAGATAGAAAAAGCGCAGGGCGGACCCCGATTTCAGCCAAGTTGGTTGCAGATCTTTTAACAACAGCAGGCGTTACGCGTGTATTGACCATGGATTTACATGCCACCCAAATTCAAGGCTTCTTTAACATTCCTGTGGATAATATTTTTGCCGCACCATTGTTTGCCAAAGATGTTTTGCAATCCGATGTTTCCCCTGAAAATACTGTGGTGGTTTCCCCCGATGTGGGTGGTGTGGTCAGGGCGCGAGCTTTGGCGAAGATGCTACACTTGGATATCGCGATTGTGGATAAACGGCGCCCTGCCCCCAATGTTGCCAAGGTGATGAATGTGATTGGCGATATTGAAGGCAAGCATTGCATACTAGTGGATGATATTGTGGACACAGCAGGCACGATTTGTAGTGCTGCGGATGCACTGATGGAGCGTGGGGCAAGCAAGGTTACTGTCTATGCAACACATGGTGTGCTGTCAGGGCCAGCGGCAGAAAGAATCACATCATCACAAATCCATGAAATGGTGATTACTGATAGCATCGCGCAACCTCAAGCGATTTTGGATACTGG
This sequence comes from Ghiorsea sp., assembly GCA_026982535.1. Lineage (GTDB taxonomy): Bacteria > Pseudomonadota > Zetaproteobacteria > Mariprofundales > Mariprofundaceae > Ghiorsea. The sequence goes on from JALSGX010000172.1 coordinate 1,527, forward strand.
TAAAGTTCGTTTACTTTCTATTGGCTCTTTAATGGGCGAAGCCATCATGCGTATTTATGATGGGCGTTCAATCAGCAGTCTGTATGGTTAATGGTGTGCGGTCAAAGCGTAGTTGTGCTATTTCTCACGCAAGCTTTTCTTTTGCCTGAAAGTGTCTATACTTCAACCTATTGGAATATAGACAATCATGACATGGTTGTAATCCTAAAAACCGAGGAGGCTGCAAATGATTCAACAACGCACACTTGACCATGCCATTCGATGCAGCGGAATTGGTTTGCATTCGGGTAAAAAAATTGAGCTGGTGTTGCACCCTGCAGATGTGGATACAGGCATTGTTTTTGTGCGTTCAGATTTGGGTGTTGAAATCAAAGGTCATATAAGTTCAGTTGTGGATACAAAGCTTTGTACAACCATTGGTAAAGGCGAGGCTACTATTGCAACAGTTGAGCATATCATGTCTGCGCTGGCAGGGCTTGGTGTTGATAATGCGCGTATTGAAGTGAATGGTGAGGAAGTACCTGTGATGGATGGTTCGGCTTCTCCCTTTATTTTTCTTATCCAGTGTGCGGGTATTGTAGAACAGCATAAAGCCAAGAAAGTGCTGCGTGTTAAAAAGCGCATTAGCATTGAAGATGAAAATAAATCATGCGCCTTATACCCCGCATCAGGTTTTCGCGTTTCCTACTTATTAGATTATTCACACCCATTGTTATCGAATTGTAAAGTAAGCTTTGATTTTTCACGGCAAGGTTATGCCAGAGAAGTGAGTCGCGCGCGCACATTCGGTTTTATTCATGAAGTTGAGGCGTTGCAAAAAGCAGGTCTGGCTTTGGGCGGCTCTATGGATAACGCTGTAGTGCTTGATAAATATGGCGTGCTTAATGAAGGTGGTTTGCGGTACCCTGATGAATGTGCCAGGCACAAAGTGTTGGACACTGTGGGTGACTTGTTTCTTGCTGGCTATCCCATCGTTGGCGCATTTGAAGGTGAGCGAAGTGGTCATGCCATGAATTGCCAGCTTGTGCGCACATTGCTTGCAGACGAATCAGCTTGGGTGATTGAAGAGTTGGTGGATGCAGATACAGCAACTGAAGAAGCAGGGATGTCAGTTCCTGTTTTTGGCTAAATACTTTCCTTATACATAGGTTCCATTCAAGAAAACATCACGATTGATGTTGAAATAAAATGATGTTTTAGTCGTGTGAAGTCCGCAGGGTGTACTATCTTTGGCGTAAAAGGTTTGCGTATTTATCAACTGACTACCTTTATAGGAAGCAAGGCTGTAGTATTGTTCAAAAGACAAGTGTTTGGTGCTGTTTTTATGGTTGATTTTATGCGTGTTGAGAAAAGTCTATATAGCGGTCAACAAATAAAGCATTCGATGCTATGCTTCGTGCCATGATAGGCGAACCGATATCCCAACCAGACACAGAGGAAAGCAACAAAAAGGCGAAAACCCATTTTGGGTTTGAAACAGTTGCAACGGATGAAAAAGCGGGGAAAGTGATGGAAGTTTTCTCTTCTGTCGCATATAAATATGACATCATGAATGATGCCATGAGCGGCGGTATGCACCGTTTGTGGAAACGAAGCTTTATTGCTAAAGCAGTTTTACCCAAAGGCGGGGTTGCTTTGGATGTAGCAGCAGGGTCTGGCGATATTGCCATTGGTCTCTTAAAGAAAGTGAACCGTAAAGCACGGGTTGTGCTTACGGACTTAAATGCGCCTATGCTGCAAGAGGGTGCGAGGCGTATTTTAGATGAGGGTATGTTGCCTGGTCTTGCCGACTGTATTCAATCTGATGGTACCAATCTTCCATTTGCCGATAATAGCTTTGACTTGGTAACCATTGCGTTTGGTATTCGCAATTTTGTGGATGTACCTGCGGGTTTGGCAGAGTTTTATCGTGTGCTTAAGCCTGGTGGTCAGTTTATGTGTTTGGAATTTTCAAAGCCAGTTTTACCTATGCTTGATGTGATTTATGATGCCTATTCGTTTAATGTCATCCCTGCCATGGGTGAAATCATTACAGGTGATAGAGCTTCATATCAATACTTGGTGGAGTCGATTCGTCGTTTTCCCGACCAGAAGCGTTTTGAACAGTGGGTGAGGCATGCGGGCTTTGAGTTGGTGCGTCATGATAATATGACAGGTGGAGTGGTTGCCATACATAGAGGCTATAAAGTATGAGTGTGATGTTTTTACCGCTAAAGCTTATTCCTGTGCCTGTACAATGTGTGGTTTTGGGATCTGTTTTACAGGTTTTTTTTAAGGATAACCCCAAGTTTGAAGCCATGTTTGATAAGTTGGAAGGCAAGGTTTTTCGTGTGTTGATTCAAGATACAGGTGCTGTGATGTTTATCGGGTTCAAGCAAGGGTCAGTCTGGGTTCACCCTTCAACAACAATGCGTCCTGATGTTAAGATTGAGTCTACCACGGCAGGCTTTGCCCGTTTGAGCTTTGCCAAAGAAGACCCCGATACACTTGTGATGCAAAAAGTGTTGAAGATTTCAGGAGATTCAGAGTCCATGCTTTTGTTTCAAAAGCTATGGGAGCAGTTGGATCTGGATTGGGAATTGGAGCTACGACGATCCTTTGGTGATTTTTTTGGTCGTAAAGTTGCTAAGGCTGCTCATGCTTTGGTTGCGGCAGAAAGGCGCGCACAACTTGGTTCTACCAAGCTTGTTGATGGTGTGTTCAAAGCGATGGATGTACCTTCAGAAGATCGGCTTCAGCTTTGGCAAGCAGGCGTAGAGTCGGTTTCGCGTAGGGTAAACAAGCTGCAAAGGCGACTGGACAAATTGGAACGACAAGCAATGCAAAAACAAGCCAAAAAGAAACATGAGTTTTAAGGGGTTGCGCCGCAATATAAGGCTTTTGTATATTATTCATGTTCTTGCGACACATGGGTTGGCAGCGGTAGCTGTCCGTCTCCATTTATTTACACCGTATATTTGGTTATTAAGCCTTTTTAGCAAAGAGTACAAGCCTAAGGATTTGGGTGTACAAATTCGGGTGGCCCTGGAGCGCTTAGGGCCCAGCTTTATCAAGTTTGGACAAATGCTTTCAACACGGGTGGACTTACTACCACTGGATGTGGCATTAGAGCTTAAGAAGTTGCAAGATAATGTGCCACCTGAGCCTTTTGTTGTTGTTGAGGGCTTGTTGAACGCTGCTTATAAAACCCAGTCGTTGAGCGAGATTTTTGCTTCATTTGATAAAGAGCCTGTAGCTGCGGCTTCGATAGCCCAAGTTCATTTTGCAACTTTACATAATGGTCAAGAGGTGGCGGTTAAGATTCGGCGCCCCAATATTGACCGTATGATTGAAGCAGATTTGGCAATTTTGCGTATGCTGGCATCACTGTTTGATCGTTATTTCCCAGAATATGAGCGACTAAAAGCACCAAGGGTTGTTGAAGAGTTTGCCGCCACTATTTTGGGTGAACTCAACCTTCGCTCAGAAGGTGCGCATGCTAGTCGTTTTGCTGATCAAATTTGTCATTTGGAAGGTGTGGGGGTACCTCGGGTTTTTTGGGATTTCTCCAATCAAACCGTGTTGGTGACCGAGCGGATTCATGGTACACCAATAGATGAGCGTGATACTTTGGTTGCTGCTGGCTTTAATCCTTTAACCTTATGCAAGAATCTGCAAAACATGTTTTTTCATATGGTGTTTGTGCATGGCTACTTTCATGCAGACTTGCATCCTGGCAATATTTTTGTCGCAGACAATGGTGATATCAAGTTGGTTGATTTTGGTATTGTAGGCAGGCTGGATATCCAGAGTAGAGTATATCTTGCTGATATGATGTTGGCTTTTCTCAAGCAAGACTACAAGCGCGCGGCAGAGGTGCATATTGAGGCAGGGTATGTGCCTTATGATACGGATGTATCGGCATTTGAAGATGCTTTGCGTGAAATTGCAGTGCCTATTTTTAACCGTCCACTTAAAGATATTTCAATCGCAGAGCTGCTTTTCTATTTATTTGCTGTCACTGAGCGCTTTCAAATGGAAACCCAGCCACAACTTTTACTATTGCAAAAAAGCATGGTGGTGATTGAAGGGGTGACCCGAGAGCTTTATCCAGATATAAACATTTGGGAGTTGGCAAGACCGCTGATTTCAGATTGGGCAAAAGAGCATTTGGGCCCCAAAGGGAAAACGCAGCGACTGGTTAAAGATGTTCAGCACGCATTACATGCTTGGATGAACTTGCCCAGAGATATTCATACGCGCCTAGAAAGCCTAGAAAGAAAGCTTGATAGACCAGCAAAAACAGGTTCTCTTTCTTTGCTTCCTGTCATGTTGGTTTTGGCTGGTAGCATTGGAGTGGGGATGCTTTGGCAGCAATCTACCCATGATTATAGCTGGTTTTTGGCATGGTTGTCTGTTGCTATTGGGTTTTGGCTACAGCTTAAAAATAAGTAGATCTTACTCCAAAAGTATGGATTCTGATAAGTTGGAAGCGGGGCTAAAGCTTTGCTTTTAGTACTTGCTACACTATTTTTCTGTAGGCTTTACTTGTTGTGAGGCGCCAGCATTGACTCAGGATCAAGTAAAGCATCCAGTTCATCTTGTGGTAGAATGTTTTCTATCATGCAAATATCTCGTACTGTCTTACCTTCTGCAACTGCTTGTTTGGCGATGGCAGAAGCCTTTTCATAACCAATGATGGGCGCAAGGGAAGTGACCATGCTCATGCTCCATTCAATTTGTTGTTCGCATTTATCCGCGTTGGCTTGAAGCCCTGCAATACATTTGTCGGCAAACATGGTACAGGCATTGGCAAGGATTTCTTCAGACTCCAACAGGTTGTGGGCAATAACGGGTAGCATGACATTCAAATCCAATAGCCCTGACGCACCACCAAAGGTAATCGCGGCATCATTACCTATCACTTGAGCGCAAACTTGAGTCATAGATTCAGCAATCACAGGGTTCACTTTACCCGGCATAATGGATGAGCCAGGTTGTACCGCAGGCACAGATATTTCAGCCAAGCCACAGCGAGGTCCCATATTAAGCAAGCGTATATCATTGGCGATTTTAACCAAGGACACGGCAACTGTTTTCATAGCACCAGATAACTCAACCGCAGCATCTTGGGCTGCTTGAGCTTCAAAATGATTGGCAGCTTCATGGAATGCTATGCCATATATTTTGGACAACTTATCTGCCATGCGCTTACCAAATTCAGGGTGGGTGTTTAGCCCTGTGCCAACGGCTGTACCACCTTGTGCCAGCTCGGTGATGCGTGGTAAACATGCTTTAAGCCTTGCCATACCCAGCTCAATTTGTCTTGCCCATGCTGACATTTCTTGACCCAAGGTAATCGGTGTTGCATCCATCAAATGGGTGCGACCAATTTTGATAACGGCATGGTTTTCTTTGGCTTTGTCTTGCAGTACGACATGCAAGTGCTCAAGTGCAGGAAGAAGTTGGTGTATCAATATATCACTTGCGGCAAGGTGAATGGCTGTAGGGATAACATCGTTGGAAGACTGTCCCATATTAACATCATCATTAGGATGAATATTGGCAACACCCTGTTGGTTGCATACATAAGCAATCACTTCATTGGCATTCATATTGGTGGATGTGCCCGAACCTGTTTGGAAAATGTCCAAGACGAACTGGTCGTCATACAAACCATGGGCAACATTTGTGGCTGCGTGTTGAATCCTTGTTGACTTATCTGCTTCAAGTTTACCTAGCTCTGCATTGGTGCTTGCAGCTGCTGCTTTAATGTGCCCCAGCGCTTTGATAAAAGCACGAGAAAACCTTAATTGAGAGACAGGAAAGTTTGCTACGGCTCGCGCGGTGCTTGCGCCATACATGGCAGTTTCAGGGACAAGCATCTCGCCCATAGCGTCTTTTTCAATGCGTGTATTGGTGGGTTTCGTCATGACTGCTCCTGATCCGCTTTAAGCATAATATGGTAATGTCATCATCGCGGGTATGAAAGCCCTTCTCATCCAAACATGCAAGTATGGATGATGGAAGCATGGCCAGGTCGAGTTCGTGCTTGAGTTGGAACCATGCTTCTACATTTGTATCCCCAAACATTTCTCCATTGGCATTTCTCGCTTCGGTAACACCATCGGTACAAGAAAATAATGTGTCGCCCAAGCTGAGAGTGGTTGTTGATATGCTGAGCGGAATGTTGGCCAGCACTCCCAGTGGTGGTGAAGTTGCTTCTAAGCGTGTGATATGTTCATCTTGCCACAACAGGGGAGGGATATGTCCTGCGTTTATCCATTGCAATTTATGGTTGTGGTGGTTTAACGCTGCTAAAAATAAGGTTACAAATCGCCCACCTTGTAAAGATTGGTACAGGGACTTATTGATATAGGTCGCAGCGTCCAGCAGGCTGATATGCTCACCATTGGCAAGAGCATGTAACATGGCTTGTAAATTGGCAACGGTTAAAGCAGCGGGGTAACCTTTGCCTGCAACATCAGCAATCACTAGCCAGGTTGTGCCATCATTTCTTTGGATATAGTCATAATAATCACCACCAACAGTATGACAGCTTTGTTGGAAGCCTGTCACAGTATAATGAGGAATATTCGGCGAGTCTGTAGGCATAAGCCCTTTTTGGATGTCGCTGGCAATGGCGAGAGCGTCTTTAAGGCTATCGCGTTCTTTTAGACCAGCCAGCGCTGTATTCAGCCCTCTTGCCAATTCTCCCATTTCATCATCAATCATAATGGCCACATGACCATTAAACTTACCTTGACGAAGAAAGTTTAGACCAATAGCAAGTTCGCGTGTTATGCGGTGAACCGTACGGCTTGTAATCCATACCAAAGCCACACCTCCAAAGGTAAGGTTACTGAACAAAACAATGGCTTGCATCAGGATAAAGTGTTGCTCCACTTCATCGCTTGTACCCAGCATGAGCCATGTGAAGGCAGCCAAAATACTCACTGGAATTAAACTTGTAATACCGAAAATGAGCCAAGGTCGATTGGCGGAGCGCATGAGCCAAGGGTAACTACGAAAATGTTCAAGATCACCAATAAACAAGTTTTGCAACGAGAGCTTTTTTCGGGTTTTCGCCATCCATGCCATAGTGAGTGCCATGGCAGTTGTTGGAATGAGTATACCTAAGCCAAAGCTGATGCTAAGTATAAGCGCGATAAACATGCGTGGTGTAAAGCTGTAGTTAGCCATAAGAGAGTTGAGAAAGATAAGGGCTAGAATAAAGACGACAGATACCAAGCCAGCCAGCCCGAAAGCTTTAAGCGCTCGCATGGGTAAAATGGACATGGCTTGTTCAAGTGATATGTGCGTGTTTTGTTGAATGGCATCGCGTATGGGCTGGTGTACCCAGTATGCAGCGATAATAAAAAACACCAAAAAGACAAAAGGGTTAAAGAAAAACAACCATGATGGAATATGCGTAATTAAAGGGTTGTCCGTAATGCGGATAATGCTTTGGGCAAAAAGGATAAGTATGGGTATAACCCATAAACCCCTCAAATACTGTGTGAAATCAATATGTTGGATATGTGGTTCTAGGTTATGTTTCAATGGTTTTATTCTCGGGTACTTTTTCAAGGCGAGGGCTAATCAATGTTTGCTTGACCGCGGTGATATAAATAATGCCACCGTGTGGGCGATGCAGACCAGCTGCATGGTAGATAAAGGCAAAAATTTCATCGGCTTGTTGTGTGGGCACAAGCACAGAGAAGGTTGTCTTTTCTGTTTGTTGCCCCAAGCCTTTGGCGGAAGGTGCGGTTGAGCTTCGCCCTAAGCCACGAGCAAAGTGACTGACAAATGTCTGAATATTAAACCTTTTGTCCAGTTCTTCTATGGCTTCATGCGCCTTGTCTTCAGCGGCAATACAAGTGATGAGCTTAAACATCTGCTTTGCGTGCGTCACTCTCGGCAATAGCATCAAGAATGTGTTGTGGGATGTAGGTTGCTGCTTTTTCAACGCGGGTGAGATAAATCATGCCCATACCAGGTGTGTCCAAGTGCCCAGCAATCGACATTTTCTCAAAAATCATATCGCTTAAATCACTGGGTACGAGGATGTTGATGATTTCCTTTTCAGCATTGATAGCAACAGATAAGACACCAAGCATTTCTTGGACACCATGCCCGTAGCCATAGTGAATGGTTGCCCCTTGCGCACCTGCGTCTTGGGCGGCTTTAAGCACGGCTTTTGCGCGACCTCGTTGGACAATACATGTAATTAAATAGGCATCCGTTAAAACATTGATATGTTGAATGCTCATGTAGCTTCCCCTTCTGTTAGGCGATCCATCATGCGATGTTTGCGACGCACTTTATACTGAACCCACTGCCCTGTAAGCAAAACGGTGAGAATGGGTCCAATAGAAGCCAAGGATAAGATACCAAAGCCTTCAATAGCATCCACAGCATTCCCCAAACCTAGACCCATAGCAAGCACAAGAGGGACAGTGATAGGCCCTGTGGTTACACCCGCGCTATCCCATGCAACATTTACAAACTCTTCGGTGGAAAACCATGTCAGCAATAGTGCGGCACTATACAAAGGCATAAGAATATAGCCCAGTTGCAGATTAAAAATAATTTTTAATACACCCAATGCTATACCCATGGCAACACCCAAGGCAACGGCGTAGATCAGTGTCTTTTTCTCAAATGCACCATTGGTAAGTGTTTCGACTGTTTTACCTAAAGCGTTGAGCGCGGGCTCGGCAACAGTTGCCCCAAAGCCGAGGATAAAAGCAAAAACAAGCACGATGGTAATGCCCATACTCCAAGAGTAGATGGGTGAGTTTTGTACATGTTCAACCATGGCAAACGCTGAGGATAAAAGCCCGCCTGCTTGAGCTCCCAGCGCTGTAAGCCCGTAACGAAGACCAATATTAAAAATAATCATACCCAGTATGCAAAGAATAATACCATAGGCGATAATACCTGAGTTGTTTAATCTTTCGCGCAAGAGAAAACGAAGGATGATCAGTAAAAAGACCACCAAAGGCACAATGGCTTGTAACCCTGCCAACACCTCTTGCATAGGGCTAAGTAAGTACCATGGTAGAGAGGCTTGTGATGCCGCCTGCACGCTTGCATGCGCGGCAGCAACAATGGCTTCAGGTGTGGTGGTTTGTGACACAAATAAACTGAGCAGCATCACACCGATAATGGGGAATAAAGAAGCTAGGGTTACAATACCAAAGCCAGACAAGGCGCTTAGGTTTCGCCCAGAGGCTGATGCAATCCCAATGCCCAGAGCCAAAACCAAAGGTACAGTGACAGGGCCAGTGGTGACTGCGCCACAATCCCAGGCAAGCCCTAATGTTTTGCTTAACTCTTCATCTTGCATAAACCATAAAGTTAAACCTAGAGCTGGTATTAAGGTGCTATAAATCAATGGTTTAAGGCTCCAGTTGTACAATAGTCGGGTTGTACCCAGCACTACGGCAAGACCGACGCCTAAGCCAACCATCAAAACCAAAGTGCCACTCCAGTTGTTCAGCATGGTGTAGAGGTAGGGCGCATTTTCAACGGTGAGTATGCTGCCCGCGGCTTGCAATGCGCCAATGGCAGGTTCTGCAAAAGTAACCCCAATACCGAGCAAGAAGGCAACGCTTAACACAACAGGCAGTGAAACCTTGGCGGGAAGATTATGCCCAATCGTCTCTCCAAATGGCATAAGCCCTTTGCTTAAGCCTTCCATAAACAGCATTAAGCCTAAGACTACAGCGGTTAACCCCAAGATAATCGTGAGCGGCTCATGGATAGGCTGATGAAGTATCAAGGCTTGAAAGAGAACAAGGTAGGTGGCCAATGGCAGCACAACCTTCACCTGTTCCAAAAAGCGAGATGAAATATAAGGGGCAAGTAAGCGATAGATGTCGATGCTGCGCAAAGAGGTGCAGCTTTTTTTGTTGGATTTTTCACGAAACTCGCGCTGCTTGCGTGCTACATCATTGAAGCTTATGGTATTTTGCCGTAGGGAGATATGGCGAATGAGCTTGCCGTAGCGAATTTTTTTTGGTGTATCAGACATTAAGGCTCCTTGATAGTGGAGCCCGAGTATAGAGAAGAAGTATTATTTCTCAATCAGGGTTAGCTGTAGGGCTGCCCTTTTCGGCGAAACAAAAGCAGGCTTAAGATAGTGAAGTACCACCAAAAGTAAGGTGTTGGTGCAGAGATACATCCACCACTGCTACTGCTGGAGGCAGTGGTGGTATTGCCATCTGTGCCGCTGCCATTTGTATTGCCACTAATACCTCCACTTGTGTCGCTATAGACAGAGCCTGTTGGTGTGAGTGTGGGCATGGCAGAGGTGATACCATCACTAAGCTTCCAAGTCATGGTATTATCTGTGGGCGAAGTGTTGGAAATAACAAAAGTTGCCATGGCAACCCCTGTTGGCGCAGTCCAGCTACCTTGTCCTCCGGTAAGCGGGATGTTGGTTGTGGTATAGGTGCCACCTAATGTGGTTTGTGTCATCACTGATACCAAGGCAGAGCTTGGGCTGGTGAAGGTGAATGTGCCTGTTGGGTTTTGTACGCGTTCATACACGGTAGATAAGTGAGGCTGTTTACCGCCAAGCTGCTGTAATACTTTGGCAGAATCATTGCTGATATTGATGCCAGTATTCACCTTGTTATCCACCCATGCCATGGGATAATCTGTACCATTTTGATATTTGGATGTGTCGATATTCCAAATGCCCCATTCATGAAAAGCTGCGGCGAGAGATGTGCCTTGTGTTTGCAGTGCTGTATCAATAGCGGCATAAGTGTTGTTACCAGCAGTTTGTCCTGTATTGGTTAGTATGCTTTTAATGAGAGCATCGCCATGCTTATCGGATAAATAACGAACCCACATAAAGCGACCATATTGCTCCAAG
>JALSGX010000173.1 GCA_026982535.1 Ghiorsea sp.
GCATTATTGGCAGGGTCTTGCGCATCCATGTCCGTTTCATCACTTGCTTTAACATACGTACCGATGCCGCCGTTATACAGCAAGTCCACAGGCGCTTGCAAAATTGCACGAATCAATGCTTCGCCCGACAACTTCGCTTCGGTGATACCAAGTACGCCCTGCATGGCAACTGAGACTTCAATGCTTTTGGCATTGCGCGCAAATACGCCTCCGCCTTGGCCAATCAAGGAAGTGTCGTAGCCACCCCAACCTTGAACATCGTCAAACAAGCGCTTTCTCTCCGCAAATGAAGCTGCAACATTAGGGTTAGGATCTAAAAAAATATGCTGATGATTAAAGGCAGCGACCAGCTGCATATTGGGATTGAGCAACATACCATTGCCAAACACATCCCCGCCCATATCACCAATACCAACCGCACAAACTTCATCCTGCCATAAATCAACACCAAGCCTTGCAAAATGGTGGGCTGCTGCCACCCATGCGCCTCTCGCTGTAATGCCAAACGCTTTATGGTCGTAGCCATAACTGCCGCCGCTTGCAAAAGCATCACCAAGCCAAAATTCAGCCTTTAATGCTTCTTCATTGGCATCATCCGAGTACCGCGCTGTACCTTTATCGGCCGCCACCACCAAATACGCATCATCCAAGTCTTCATCTGCAATTTTCACACCATGAGGCGGCATGAGTTTACCCACCACGCGGTTATCGGTAATCGACAATAAAGCTCGAATAAATAGATGATATTGAGCCAACACAAAGCCTGCGCCACTTCCATCACGAATGACAAAGCCGCCCTTTGCGCCCGTGGGCACAATCTGACCATTTTTCACCACTTGCGTTACCATAAGTTCCAACACTTCGGTTCTAAAATCAGTGGGTCGGTCTGAATATCTAAGCCCGCCACGCGCAATTTTTCCTGCGCGCAAATGCACGCCCTCAACATGCCTGCCGTGCACAAAAATTTCTCGATACGGTTTAGGGTCTGGTGCAAAGGATATGGCGGATGTATCCACTTTAATTGCCAAAGCTTCGCCGACTTGCCGCTGCCAAACATTGGTACGCAAGCTCGCTTGCACCAACTCTCCCAAGGCACGTAACCACGTGTCTTCCTGCAAACTTTGCACTTCACGCATCGCAAATTCAAAGTCCGCTTGAGCTTGCACCTCATGGGTGACTGGCATATTCGGGCGATGTTTGCCTTCAAACAGACGAAACAACGCCACACTGACTTGCCGGTACTTGATAAGGATTTGCGACAATGCCCCCACCGAAACGCTAGGCATCAATTGCGCCAAATGATTGCGTAGTGTGATGACCACCTGCACATCTTGAATGGTTAAACCGCACAAAATCACCAAAGCATTCAGCGGGTCATGGTCAACGCGCTGATTAAACACATCTTCAATGCCTTGGCGCAGGCGTGGCAACCCTTCATGATGCAAAATCTTAGGTGCTTGGCAGCGAAATTTACAAATATAAATACCCTGCTCGCCTTGCCCAAAAGGGACAAGCGCTTGTTCCATGGTCACCAATGAAAATGCGTTCAACTGCTCAGTCATTTGGGCAAGCGGCATACTGTGTTTGGACAGCACCTGTACTTCCACCATTTTTTGTTCGCCATTTTTAATGGCTGTTAAGCGAATAAATATCTCTTCTTTATCCCGAATCTTCTCGCGCAGCACCACATCTTGCACAAACTGCTCAGGCGAAAACAAATCTTGGTAAAGGCGGCTCACTTGGCTGAGTGACAGCAATGCTAGGGGCAGCCTTTCCGCA
>JALSGX010000174.1 GCA_026982535.1 Ghiorsea sp.
CAGGCAGTATAGCCATTTGAGGTGAGAGAGGGAACTACAACGAAAGTCGCACGTACGGTTTGGGGACAGGCAGTATAGCCATTTGAGGTGAGAGAGGGAACTACAACTCCAAAGATTCAACCATGCGCTTGTATTTTAGTATAGCCATTTGAGGTGAGAGAGGGAACTACAACGCATGTGCAAGTCCAACATTGTTGGGCATCAGTATAGCCATTTGAGGTGAGAGAGGGAACTACAACGTTATGGACTCCTCCCTGCCGCTTGCACCCAGTATAGCCATTTGAGGTGAGAGAGGGAACTACAACTATCATCATGGTGAGCATTCATAGCTGAGCAGTATAGCCATTTGAGGTGAGAGAGGGAACTACAACGGCAGTAAATGAATATAATTCAAATGTTGAAGTATAGCCATTTGAGGTGAGAGAGGGAACTACAACCCATCGACTGTTGTGCCTTTGCAGATGATCAGTATAGCCATTTGAGGTGAGAGAGGGAACTACAACTATTGGGACCAAGAGATATACGACCACAAGAGTATAGCCATTTGAGGTGAGAGAGGGAACTACAACTATTCAGATGTATTAAAATATGGTGGGTCTAGTATAGCCATTTGAGGTGAGAGAGGGAACTACAACAATATGATATTCGCCATTAAAACTGCGGCGAGTATAGCCATTTGAGGTGAGAGAGGGAACTACAACTCAGGAATTGCCTTGTCTGCGTCTTCAGCAAGTATAGCCATTTGGATTAACGCACCCACTTTTAGTAATACTTGCCATTCATGTTCTCCTGCTTATGATGCCGCAACCTATTGTAGGGTATTTTGCTTCTTGAATAAGAGATGTAATGTGTGCCCCATGCAATTAATATAAAGTGCAACAGTTGCGTTGAAATAAAAGCGCAGTGTTCTCAACGCATGCAGGCTCGTAGCTCAGGGGTAGAGCACCACCTTGACATGGTGGGGGTCGGCGGTTCGAAACCGCCCGAGCCTACCATTTTTGTAAGACGCAAGGAGTAGAGCTTTTTATGAATATCCAATTGCCAGACGGCTCTACACGCGCCTTAAACGATGGCGCAACAGCTTTTGACTTAGCCAAAGACATTGGCGAAGGGTTGGCAAGGGCTGTGATTGCCGCCAAGGTCAATGGCGTGGTTTGTGACCTATCCATGCCGCTGAACGATGGTGATGATGTTGCGCTGATAACAGAAAAATCCGATGAAGCTTTGGATATTATTCGCCACTCTACGGCACATTTGTTGGCGATGGCGGTGCAAGAAGTCTTTCCTAGTGCGCAAGTGACCATTGGTCCTGTGATTGAAGATGGCTTTTATTATGATTTTGCCTTTGAGCGCCCATTTACGCCTGAAGATTTAATTGTTATTGAAAAGAAAATGAAAGAAATCGCCAAGCGTAAGCTGCCGATTGTACGAGAAGTTTGGAATCGTGATGATGCGATTGCGCATTTTGAAAGCATTGGCGAAACATACAAAGCATTATTGATTGGTCGTATTCCTGAAGGCGAAGAAGTGAGTATTTACAAGCAGGGTGAGTGGGCTGACCTTTGCCGTGGTCCGCATGTGCCGAACACTTCTAAACTTAAGCATTTCAAATTGATGAAGGTATCGGGTGCCTATTGGGAAGGTAATGCTGATAATGAGCAGCTTCACCGTATTTATGGCACAGCTTGGGCATCCAAAGATGATTTGAAAGCATACTTGCATCGTTTGGAAGAAGCTGAAAAGCGAGACCATCGCAAGCTTGCCAAACAGCTAGACTT
>JALSGX010000175.1 GCA_026982535.1 Ghiorsea sp.
ATGTTTCATCAAATCTGCATCTGAACCCGCATTGCTTAGCAACAAACCCAATACTTCCGCGTCATCTTCAGGCGCTTCACCAAAGCTGACCAAAAATGCGCGTGCTGTTGCAAGCAACGAGCGTTTAAGGGCTGCTTGCGCCTCCGCCCAAAACATCGCATCCGTATGTGCTTTGGCAATCATCAATTCATATTCAGCTTCTGAAATCAAAGCATCAGACATGGATAATACCGCACCTGCACATTCACCTTTTTTATTGCCTTTGGTGTTAAAGGTTTCGCTTTGACTGCCTTTGTTTTCACTCCAGTCGTAAACCAAACTATCCACTTCACCCGCATCAGCTTTGAATGGCTCTAAAATGTTGGATAAGCCTTCTTTACCCAATCGCTCTGCCCAATCGTGCATGGTCTCATCGTCTTGCTTACCTGCTTTATAAGCATGCAAAATTGCCACACCAGCTTCTGGCGCATATTTGGCAGGCACCCAATCGGATGCAAAAGCAAACGATTCACCCGCCACACCCGAACCGCCGACATGAATTTGATAGTGTGGCACAGCTTGCCCTGCCACTTTTTTCGCCATGCCATGAAAACCTAAGTCTGCAATATGATGGCGACCGCATGAATGCTGACAACCCGATGCTTTAATGGATATACCTGCCAATGCGCTGTCTTCTTTCAGTTCAGCAACCAAGGGTTTCATCGCCGCTGCAAAACCCCGACTTGCCGTAATACCCAAACGGCATGTTTCTGTGCCAGGGCATGCGGTAATATCAGCAATGCCTCGTGCGCCTTGGGTGCACAAATCGGCATTGCCCAACACTTCAAGCACATCATCCACTTTATCTGGATTCACATCCACAATCACCAAACCTTGCTCTGTGGTCACCCGCAATTCATTGGTTCCACCCAGCTTTGCAGCTTGTGCCACGGCACGGCATTGCAAGGGCGTTAAATCACCACGAAAAATATTAAGTAGAATGGATGTTTTACCATCATGTTGCTGCACAATACCATTTTCAGAGAAAGGCATGACATCGGTAGGTTGCCTCCAGTTTGTACCCTCAAACACTACAGTTGGCTGCGTGCCTTCAATCACCGCGCGCTGTTTGCGATATTCTTCAACAAACCCTTCAGCACCCATTTTTTGTGCCACATATTTCATACGCGCACGCGCTCTGCGTTTGCGGTCTGAGTATTTGAAATGCATACGCATCAACGCTTCACCCACAATCAATACATCGGACTCTTCAATGAAATCTTCGAGTTTAATCGCTGGCATGGGTTGCGATGACAAACCACCCGCCGCCCACACTTCAAAACCAGCTTTGCCGTCTTGGTGTTTGGCGATATAACCAATATCATGCATACCGCTTAATCCACAATCAGTAGCACAGCCTGAGAATGTCACCTTAAACTTGCGTGGAAACTGTTGTGCCAGCGGATGGCGCAAAAAGTATTCGGCAAACTTGCGTGCATGAATGCTCACATCCGCATGTTCCGCGGGGCATTTCCCTGCCAAAAAACAGGTGGATACATTACGCACCGTATTCCCACAAGCTTCGCGTGTTGTAATGCCTGCTTCATCCATTTTACGCAAAAAGGGAACCACATCTTTGAGAGCCACAAAGTTTGCCTGAATATCTTGGCGCGTGGTGATATGCACAACCTTTTCAGGTGCTTCTTTTAAGCTATCATCTGTTGGCATCGCACCTGCATATAATTCAGCACATTCACCCATCACTTCCAACTGTGCAGGCGTTAACACACCC
>JALSGX010000176.1 GCA_026982535.1 Ghiorsea sp.
CTGCAATCGCCTCCACACACACAATGCCTTCATGGCTTGCCACATGTGCCAATGCGGGTGCGCCAATCACATCACCAATGGCATAAATACCTGGGTGGTCGGTGCGATAGTAATCATCCACTTCAATTTGCTGGCGCTCTACTTTCATGGTTGTGTTTTCAGCGCCAATGTTGTCGGTATTACCTACAACGCCCACAGCAACCAAACATACATCACCTTCAATGGTTTGCGCTTTATCTTTGACTGTATATTCAACCACAGCTTTGCCATCAACATTTTTCGCCGATGACACCATAGCATTGGTGATGATATTGATTTTATTTTTCTTAAACGACCGAGCCACCACTTTTGAAATCTCTTCATCTTCCAAGGGTAGGATTTGTGGTGCCGCTTCAAGCACGGTCACTTCTGAGCCCATAGCATTGTAAAAATAGGCAAACTCCATACCAATGGCGCCTGAACCAATCACCACCAATTTCTTCGGCAGTTGGGTGGGAGCCAATGCTTGCTTGTAGGTGATGATGACTTCGTTGTCCACTTCCATACCCGGAAATGCTCGTGCTCTCGCACCCGTGGCTACAATCACATGCTTGGCTGTGACTTGTGTTTTCTCGCCATTGTTTTCAACCATCAGCTTATTGTCTGCTTCAAAGGTGGCATAACCTTCAATATGGGTTACTTTGTTCTTCTTAAACAAAAAACCAATACCTTTATTCAACTTGGCTGATATTTTGCGTGAGCGCGCAATAGCCTTGTCCAAATCAGGGCTTACTTCTGAAATACCAAGCCCAAGCTCATCACCGCTATGTTGAATCACATTGATCATTTCCGCAGTGCGCAACAAGGCTTTGGTTGGGATACACCCCCAGTTCAAGCAAATGCCACCCAAATGGGTCGACTCAATACATGCCACTTTCAAGCCCAATTGTGCCGCTCGAATGGCAGCCACATAGCCGCCAGGACCTGCGCCAATCACCACCACATCATATTCACCATCAGGATTAAATACGCCTGAAGGTTTAAGGTTTAGCTCATGGTCTTCATCATCTCCTGATGGTGCAGAGGCTAAAGTTTCCACAACTTCTTGTGGCGTTACCACAGGTGCAGCTTCTTCTGCCACAGCGGGCGCTTCACTTAAACCTTCTGGCTCATAGTCGGCAGGTACTTCTTCATCTTCTTCAGCAACCACTGCAATCGGCGCACCTACAGGAACAAGGTCGCCCTCTTTAGCGATGATTTTATGCAGTATACCTTCATCAATCACTTCCACTTCCATGGTTGCCTTATCGGTTTCCACTTCAAGCATCACTTCGCCTGATTCTAAGGTGTCACCCTCTTTTTTTAGCCAGCGGGCAATTTTACCTTCGGTCATGGTTGGAGATAGTTGGGTCATAAATACATCAATTGGCATGGTTTACCTCGTTTATAAAAAAGGGTTCACCACGAAGAACACGAAGAACACGAAAGTTTAGATCATAAACACTTTGTGCCTTTGTGCCTTTGTGGTTTCAAAATTCTAAATCAATACAGACGCAGGGCATTCAATGTGCTTTTTCAGTGCATTCAAATATTCAGCACCCACAGCACCATCCACAACACGGTGATCACACGAAAGTGTCAATGTCATCATTTGTTTGACCACTGCTTGTCCATTCTCTGCCACAACTCGTTCTTCTGTGCCACCGACTGCCAAAATCGCACCTTCAGGTGGGTTGACAATAGCCTGAAACTGCTTGATACCATACATACCCAAATTGGAAATGGAGAATGTGCCACCTGTATATTCTTCAGGCTTGAGTTCCCCTTTGCGTGCCCTGCCTGCTAGCTCTTTGATTTCATTGGAAATATCCACGATGCCTTTTTGTTCAGCAAAGCGAACAATCGGCGTAATCAAACCACCTTCAATCGCTACCGCAATCGAGATATGGGCATGTTTATGCTGGTAGGTATGACTGTCTGCCCAAGAGGCATTGGCCGCTGGCACATCCATCAAAGCTTTGGCAACCGCTTTCACAATAAAATCGTTCACACTCAATTTGAATGCACCATCTGCAGCCTCATTCAACTGCGCTCTTAAATCCATCAACCTATCCATACATACATCCACACTCAAATAAAAGTGCGGCACTTGTTGTTTAGATTCAGTTAAACGGCGTGCAATAGCTTTGCGCATCATGCTGTTTTCAATAGCTTCATATTCATCCGCATGATAAGGCATCGGTCCAGCAGGCAAAGGTCGAACAGCAGTAGGCACAAAAGATTGTCCACCGCCGCCCAAACGAATACCCCGTTTAGCAGCTTTTTCCACATCAGCTTTGACAATGCGCCCGCGAGGACCTGTGCCAGTAATGGCTGCAAGATTAACACCCTTTTGTTTGGCTAATCTTCGAGCCAATGGTGACGCTTTAATGCGTTTATCATTGGCTGCGCGTTCAACAGCGGCTCGGTCAACAACAGGTGCTTCAACTTGCGGTGCAACTTCAGCAGGGGCAGGCACAACAGTGGGTGTGGGTTGCGCTTCAACCGCCGCAGGTGTGCCATGAGTCTCAAGTATGGGCTTTTGCCCACTACTTTCAGGTTGGTAGTCTGCAGGCACTTCTTCACCATCTTCAGCAATCACACCAATGGCTTCACCCACTTTGACCAATGTACCTTCTGGCGCGATAATTCTATGCAACACACCTTCATCAATCACTTCCACTTCCATGGTTGCCTTATCAGTTTCCACTTCAAGCATCACTTCGCCAGACTCAAGTGTATCACCCTCTTTTTTTAGCCAGCGCGCAATTTTACCTTCGGTCATCGTCGGTGATAATTGGGTCATAAAAATATCAATCGGCATGGTTTACCTCAATCATGGATTCACCACAAGGAACACAAAGGAAACAAAGAAAGTGACCTGGTGCCTTTGGCGACCTTGTGGTTCAAAATCGTTCATCTATCTTTAATTACGCGCGGTTGCAAACCACACGCGCCGCTTCAACAATTTCAGCTACGGAAGGAAGCGCATAGTTTTCCAGGTTGGCAGCATACGGCATAGGCACATCTTTACCTGTCACCCGTACAACAGGCGCATCCAAATCATCAAAGCCTTTTTCCATAATGCGCGCAGAGATTTCTGCGCCAATACCCGCAAAACGCCAGCCCTCTTCAATCACGACTGCACGGTTGGTTTTGGCAACCGACGCAAGAATCGTCGCTTCATCCAGCGGGCGAATGGTACGCGGATCAACCACTTCAGCATCAATACCCTGTTTTGCCAACTCTTCTGCCGCTAACAAGGCATACCCTGTCATGCGCGAGTGCGCGACAAGTGTGACATCCTTGCCTGCGCGCTTAATATCAGCCTTGCCCAGTGGAATAATATATTCACCTTCAGGTACTTCGCCAATATCACCATAATTGATTTCATTTTCGATAAAAATGACTGTATCGTTATCACGAATGGATGCTGCCAACAAGCCTTTCGCATCCGCAGGGTTAGACGGCATGACCACTTTCAAGCCAGGAATATTGGCATACCAGTTTTCAAATGCTTGGGAGTGCTGCGAACTAACACGAGCCGCAGCACCACCTGGACCACGAAAGACCATAGGGCAACTATACTGACCACCTGTCATGTATTTCATTTTCGCTGCAGCATTCACAATTTGATCGGCAGCAAGAACGGCAAAATTCCAAGTCATAAACTCAATAATGGGGCGCAAGCCTGCCATCGCAGCACCTACACCAAGCCCCGCAAAGCCAAGCTCTGTAATCGGGGTATCTATCACACGCTTAGGACCGAACTTATCCAACATGCCTTGAGACACCTTATACGCGCCATTATACTCTGCGACTTCCTCACCCATCAAAAAGACGCGTTCATCCCGTTCCATTTCTTGACACATTGCCTGATTTAGCGCTTCACGATATGTAATTTTAGCCATGATTAGCCTACCTGCCTTGGATATGGGTATGCGTTTGGAATTTCATCCGTAATCACATCAGTCCAGAGTTCAGAAAGCTCAGGCTCAGACTGTGCTTCAGCTGCCTTGGCAACAGCCGCTACTTCTTTCTTGATGTCCTTATCTTTTTGTTTGAAGTCTGCTTCTGTGGCAAGCCCTGCTTCAATCATTTGCTTTTGCAAGCGAACAATAGGATCTCGCCCTGAACGCCATTCATCCACTTCATCCCGTGTACGGTAGGTTGCGGGATCAGACATGGAGTGACCACGGTAGCGATAGGTCATCATTTCAACAATGATTGGACCTTGCCCAGAGCGTGCATGTGCCAAGGCTTCCGCCATTTTGCGTTCCACTTCCAGTACATCCATACCATCCACTTGCATACCTGGAACCTTGAATGAAATACCTCGCTTGTAAAGATGTGTTTCTGCCGATGCTCGGCTCAAGGAAGTGCCCATGGCGTATTGGTTGTTTTCTATCACAAAAACAACAGGAAGCTTCCAGAGTGCTGCCATATTAAACGACTCATACACCGCACCCTGATTTACACCCCCATCACCCATGATAGTAATGGATACCCGTTGGTCATCACGATATTGGCTGGCAAAGGCAAAACCAATACCAATAGGAACTTGCTCGCCCACAATACCATTACCACCCGCAAAGTTTTTCTCTTTATCAAACATGTGCATGGAGCCGCCTTTACCTCCCACAATGCCACCAGCTCGACCCAATAACTCGGCCATAATGGCTGTAGGGTCAGAGCCTCGCGCCAAAATATGCCCATGATCGCGATAGCTGGTCATCATATAATCGGTTGGCTCTGCGGCTTCTTCCATGCCTACACAAACCGCTTCTTGCCCATTGCATAAATGACAAAAGCCACCAATTTTTTTCAAACCATACATTTGCCCTGCTTTCTCTTCAAAGCGACGAATAAACAACATCATATCATGCATAGCATGCAAGCGCTCGACACTATAAAAGCGACCTTCTTGCGTAAGACCTGCTTGATTTTCTTTCTGGTTTTTGGTTGCCATAACATCCCCAATCATTTCCATTGAATGCGAACTATGCCCGACTCTTATCCTCACGCAACCCTATTGTTCGTACAACCCCCAAAAGAAGCGCGCAAAAACAGCCTTAACAACTCAAGCTTTCTTCCCTTTTCCCGTTTAGGGATAGTGTTAGTGTTTACAAGGCTTAACACTACTTTTTGATATAAACAGTTTCACCACAAAAAACATGGTTGAATAAATCAATAATATCCATATTTTTCATGCGGATACAGCCATGAGAAACAGGCTTCCCAAGCTTATCCTCTTCGTCTGTACCATGGATATAAATATACCTTGAAAAGGTATCGACTCGCCCCCGTTTGTTCAGTCCAGTTTGCTTACCATCTAGCCAAAGAATACGGCTTAATATCCAGTCTGAGCGTGTGTGCTTTAGGTCTTGTGAAAATACACCTGCAGGCTGCCTTGCCACAAATGCGGTAAATGGCAGCTCACCTTCCCCAATTTTATATTTAATCTGATGTTTACCCAAAGGCGTTTGATAGCTCCCCTGCTGATTACCCACCCCCTTTAGCGCTGTGGAAATCGGGTAGGCAACGGTCACACCTGTTTTCCGGCGGTGATAAAGCACTTGCTTGGAAACAACAATTTTAATCATGGATTCCCAGTATTTTTAGCGCCACTGCCCCATTTATCTTCACGCGATTTTCTCGCGAATATACATCCAGTTTTTGAATTGCATTTAATAAATCTGGAAGATTTCGTGGCACATACTGCAACAATACTGGCAACACAGTTTCTTTCATATCCCATTGCATGGTCTTCAATACTGATACCAGCACCCGTTTCAAGTCTTCGTCTTTTTCAGGTGCGGAAGCGATGACTTGATCCATCATCAACAGTCTACTGGAAAGCTCAGGGGGACACATTTCTTTCTCTTGACATCGCCAACTGATAAGCAGGGCCTTGTTCGTATCTTTAGCACGCTCAATCAAATGAAACACAGCAAACCCCAGCGCAGAAGGTAACTTTCCAGCAGGTAAATCTAACGCCCAATAAGCACGCTGTTTACCAGCCTTTAACCATACATCCACCTGCTCTGCTGCTGTTAAACATGCTGATAAAGGGTACAGCAATTGCACCTGAGGGCATTCAGACAAAACAGCACGCAGCAAATGACTTTTCCCTGCCACATCATCAGAGGTCAGCCATATATTGCCACCTTTGACCAACCATAATGCCAAGCGGCGACTAGCCTCTTCAACAAGCGAATGCCGAACCCAATTGCCATAATGCTTCTGCACAGGCAAATCCAGGTTTAATATTTGTTGTGTGTTCAATCGCAGCCTACTGCACAAGCCATTGCGCCACACTGCTTTCTGGCTGCCTTGTTGCTATCAACCCATGAGACGCAAACCATGGCTTCAACCAGCTATCATCACCTCCTCGAAGAACAATGCGGTAAAGCTGGCTTTCTTTCTGCAACACCACCGGTACCACAGCCACAACATCAGGCTCTGCACCTAATATCTGCTCAAACGATACCTGAGACGCTAAGGAAAAGTTGCCCTCAACCAAAATCATAACATCTGTGGAAACCTCTACAAAATCGATCTTGCCCAAAGCATAAGCATCCCGAACTTCATACAATATCTGCTCAAGCCAAGCTTGCAGTTGATAACTCAAGTAGCCCTGAAGGGGTTGCTCAATCTGACTTAGCAACGCTGATGAAAAGCTCCCCGAAATATCCACACCCACCTTGGCTTCCCCATCGCTACCCCTTAAGGAAAAAAAACTTAAACGCAAACTTCTCCCTCTAGGTCCAAGTCTAAAACCAGCCTTATCAGCAAGACCGTAGCTGTAATTGATCAACTCTGCCGCTATATGTTTATCTGTATCACCAAAGCCCTGTACAGCAATATCCAAATCCCATTGAGGGTAAACAGGAATCATCGTGATACCAAAGCTTTTTAAGTAGGCTTGCACCTGTACTGGATTAAAAACCAGAAGTGCCCCACGCTCAACTTTCTTGAATTGTAAAACAAGCGATGTTCTGCCCTGAAGCCGCATTGCAGTATCCATACTTTGCCTAGGCACAACACGCGCCCACAGCGTTGGCAGAGCCAAGCGCATAGCTTTATGCACCGTAAGTTGCTCACTATCTGTTTGCTCTACTTGGATTTGAAATCGTATATCACTTTCTTCAGCAAATAATATGGTATTACCCAGCAGCAAAAACACAAGCATGAACAGCGCTGTATGCAGCAAACGCATTATTTTACAACCCGCAAATGTCCAGCTTTTTTGCGTGCGCTGCGCTTCGCATGATTTTCTTCACCTTTGTCCGTAGCAGAGACCAATTGAACTTCAGGTTTTACCTTGTCATTTTCACCAATGTCTTCAACCGCTGCCAACACCATTTTTACTGTTTCTGGCATACAATCTTCCCAAACAAGACCTGATGTGAAAGCTTGTTCAGGCACATAAGCAGCCCAAATGCGATTCATTGGAATCACGCAGTGATGTTTCACGCCTGAAAATGAAAAGTTCGACTCCACGAAACCATCACGGATGTAAATGGGCTGTGGCATACGGGTGTTGAGCACTAACCTTAGCGTTGGGTCCCCTTGTAAAAAGTCTGGCACATTAACATCACCAACTGTTGTATCTACAGCGATATAAATCCGCCCTTTTTCATAAAAAAACTCTCGCAACTGCTTGGCTTTCAAAGCATCTTCAAAACTAACCGACATGATAACTACCCTTGCACATGAAATACCCACGCATCCACAGGCTTACCTTGCTTAAAATGTGATTCAATAATTGTATCCACCTTAGCTTCATCCAAGCCTGCATACCAAATACCTTCAGGATGCACCACCATAATAGGCCCCTGCTTGCAAACACCCAAGCAACCCGCCCGATTCACCCGAACCGCATCACTACCCTCTGCCAAACCCGCTTTCGCTACAGCTTCTTTCATATATTTTAATAACGGCATATTTTCACCGCATGCCTTGCCCACACACATTAAAACATGTCGCTTATATGGCTGAATGCTTAAACCTTTTACACTATCCATTGTCCATCCTTATATGCTCTACGAACTAAACAAGGCGTAGCATAACCATCACACTACAGCATGTCATAACATTTTAACGCATACCAAGAAAAAATTGACTTGGTCAAATGCGTGGTTTGTGGTGGACTTCGTCGTATGCAAATCCCATCCCATATTGAACAAACCATTCGCCGCCAATGTCAAAATGGCTCAACCTTCAACGCCTATATTTATGACACATCTCCTCTAATCAAGCGGATAAAATATTTGAATCAGATTATGCCACAAGGCGTTGAAGTGTTTTATGCCATGAAGGCAAACCCACACCCTGCCTTTCTTGACGCAGCACAAAAAGCAGGTGCAACAGGCATTGAAATCGCAAGCTTGGGCGAAGCAAAAAAAGCTGTTGATGCCGGTTTTTTGCCTTCACAACTGATTTATACAGGGCCAGGGAAAAGCCCTGAAGAACTAGCATGGTGTGTGGACAATCGTATTCGCACCATCCATATTGAATCTTTGGCTGAAGCACACCGTATTCAAAACTTATGTGACGCTGCAAACCAAACACAAGATGTACTGTTGCGTATCAATGCCAACTTCGATATTCATGATGCGCAGACCACATTTTCTGGCGGATCCAAAAAGTTTGGCATTGATGAAGAGCAACTGGATATTGCACTGCCGCAAATCCTTGCGCTAGACAAACTGCGTTTTCGTGGGCTTCATGTTTACGCTGCCAGCGGCGTACTCAATGTGGACGACTTGTTGCACAATTGTAAGCTGGTTTTTGACCTCACCAAACGCATTGAAGCCCAATATCACAACATTGTATGCGATATTATCGACTTTGGTGGTGGCTTTGGCATAGACTATGAAGAAACAGGCCATAACTTTGATCCACAAGCCTACGCAAGCGGGTTAGGCGACATGATTCGTCAATACGGTTTTGAAAACAGACAATTTGTCTTAGAGTTGGGGCGCTGGTTGGCAGCAGAATGCGGTTGGTTTTGCACTGAAATTATCGACATCAAAACAAGCCGTAGCAAAAAGCAGGTGATTTGCGCTGGTGGTATCAATCATTTCCGCCGCCCCGCTGCCTTATCCATCAATCACCCCATGGCTATTGTGAATTTAGGACGCACGAAACTCTTTGAGAACCAAGAATCTATACATCAAGAAAAGGTATATTTCGGTGGTCCGCTTTGCACCAGCGCGGACAAACTGGCCAATGATGTGTGGATTGAAGAAGCGCATATTGGTGATATTGCTGTCTTTGGCTTGGCAGGTGCGTATGGCTTGACCATGTCCAACACTGGCTTCCTTAGCCACGCCTTACCCAAAGAAATTGTTGTGACCAATACTGAATGACTTCATCCATTCTCACTATCGATATTCTTCGCCATGGTGAAACATCTATGGACGCAGGAAAGCTATACGGGGCAACAGATGTTCCCTTAAGTGATTTAGGGAAAGCGCAACTGTTAAGAGCTGTGCAAAAGATACATCAAGAGCCCCTTGCACAAGTCATTAGTTCACCCTTACAACGCTGCGCATGGCTAGCGGAGCAACTCAAGGCAAAAACACCTGTTCATTATGAGCGTAGCTTTGCAGAAATGGACTTTGGCGATTGGGAAGGGCAAGACATTAAAACGCTATTACACCAAGAGCCTAATTTTCGCTTGGATGTCAGCCAGCTTGAAGCACCCAACGGTGAAACCTTTGCTAATTTTTATACGCGCGTAAAACAAGCATGGGAGCACCATACGACCAAACATATTGAACAAGGCGGGCATCACTTATTGATTACGCATGGCGGCGTGATTCGTGTTTTGCTTGGCTTAACTTTGGGGATACCCAAGACAAAACTTACCAACTTGTTTGTACCTCATGCAGCATGGTCGCGGGTTAGTTTTGTGCAAGGGCAACAGCCTATGTTATGGTTTATGAATCATGAAGCCTGAACAACAAAAACTATGGTTTAACTATTTAGCCACACTGCGGTTTTTAACCATCTTCCCCACGCCCAAGGTTGATGCGCGCATGTCACCCAAGCTGGTCATGTTTCCACTGGTAGGTTTAAGCATTGGTCTGGTTTTATATATGATGTCACTTGTTTTTTCAGGGCTTCCCCCCTTTGTCTCTGCCTTTATGATATGGCTTGTTTGGCTGGTAAGCACAGGTTTTATACACCTTGATGGCGCTGCCGACTTGGCCGATGGCTTGGGTGCTGCCCACAAAGACCCTGAGCGGCTATTGGCTGTGATGAAAGAGCCTAATATTGGCGCATTGGGCGTCATTGCTTTAATCGTACTTATGGTTGGCAAGCTTACCCTGCTCACACCGTTGGCTTTTGCCGAAGTGTGGGCTGTCTTGCTGCTGATTCCTGCATGGGCGCGACTGGGTGCGGCATGGTGGACAAACAGCTTAACGCCTTTAAGCGATGGGCTGGCTACATGGTGCAAACAAAGTGACTACATCAACCTTGCGCCATGGTTTTTATTATTACTTTTCCTGTCTGCTATCTTTGCGCCTATGCTTTTACTCGCCCCTTTCGTATTATGGGTATGGAGAACACTCTTAGAAAGCAAGGTCGGCGGCATGAATGGCGATTGCTTGGGTGCGGGCATTGAAGTCTGCGAAGTTACCTTATTGCTTCTATGCTGCCTTGCCTTATGAACCACTTGCATGGCAAACATATACTGCTAACAAGAACAGCAGCGCAGAATAAAACAACAGCAAAGCTGGTGTCTCAACTAGGGGCAGTACCTGTATTGTTTCCTTGCACACATATTGAGATTTTACATCAGAATATTCAAAGTTATATTCAAACACTCCTTCAACTGCCAGAACAAGACTGCGATATTATTTTTAGCAGCCGTAATGGTGTGGAAGCGGTGGCAAAAACATTACCCAAACTTTCTGAAATGCTAGCCAAATACCGTATCATTGCCGTTGGTACAAAAACAGCGCAATCACTAAAAAAATATGGCATTCAACCCAGTTGGACACCCCAAACCGCTTCACAACAGGGCTTGATTGAGGCTTACCAGGATCACGGGTTGCCCAAACATGCCTTATTCTTTCGCGCCAAGATTGGTAGCAATATACTACTCGATTTTTTGACGAAACATAGGGTACACACCCAGCTTTGCCATGCCTATGACACCTTGCTAAACCCTGAAACACAGCCAGAAGTTCTGCAACAAATCAAGCAAGGTCAAATTGATGCAGTACTTTTGGGTAGTGCGCGCACCGCTGAATTTTACAGCCAAAAAACCCATTTTATTCCCAATAAAGCACAACCCATTGTGGCAGTGATGAGCGAACAGGTGCGAAAAGCCGCTGACAAATCAGGCTTACATGTGCAGGTTGTCGCAAATGAGCCAAGTTTTCATGCCATGCTCCAAGGTTTGAATGATTATTTTGCAACACATAAAAAAGGATAATGTTTATGTCATTTGATATTACACATCGCCCTCGCCGCCTACGCAAATCAGCCAATTTACGCCGTATGGTGAGTGAAACCACGCTATCAGTGAACGATTTGATTTATCCTATCTTTGTCGATGAAGGCATTGATACGGCGGTTGAAGTTCAAAGTATGCCAGGTGTGCGTCGCATTCCCTTATCTGATGTGGCAGCCATGGTCAAAACTGTGGAAGATGCGGGCATTCCTGCTGTGATTTTCTTCGGCATCCCCACTGCGAAAGATGCCATTGGCTCTGGCGGTTGGGATGATGAAGGCATTGTGCAACAAGCCATTCGTGCCGCCAAACAAGCTTGTCCAGACATGATGGTGATTGCCGATACATGTTTTTGTGAATACACCGACCATGGGCATTGTGGCGTATTGCATGGCGAAGAAGTGGACAATGACGCAACACTTTCCAACCTGCAAAAAGAAGCGGTATCTTATGCCAAAGCTGGCGTGGATATTGTTGCCCCATCTGGCATGATGGATGGCATGATTCAAGCCATTCGTGAAGGGTTGGATCAAGCGGGTTTTCAAGATATACCCATTATGTCGTATGCCGTCAAATATGCGTCAGGTTATTTTGGACCATTCCGTGATGCTGCGGATAGCACACCAACATTTGGCGACAGGGCGCAATACCAAATGGATCCAGCCAATCGCCGTGAAGCCATCAAAGAAGCCTTGCTTGATGTGGATGAAGGCGCGGATATGCTCATGGTCAAACCTGCACTGGCATACATGG
>JALSGX010000177.1 GCA_026982535.1 Ghiorsea sp.
TTGGGATTTGGTTTCTGTCCAGAATGTGCGGTATTCCTCTTCGCTGACTTCACCATCTTCATTGGCATCCATCAATGCGAAGCGCTCTTGCATACGCGCCATGACCATGGTTTGATATTCTTCTAGGGATACAGTTTCGGTTTCATCCAGATCCAGAGCCATAAACTTTTTAACCACTTTATCGGTGGCAGATAAGATTTCAGCGCTGGTGATTTGCGGCGCAATCAAGGTAAAAAAACTGATAAGAAACAAAGCAATGCGCATATAAAAACTCCTGTGAAGCTGCCAGACTATTTACCCTTGTGTAAAAGTCGGCATCATAGCCGTGATTTTATCGGCTGACGAGGGGATTATGCAACAGTATTTGGATTTGATGCGTGATGTATATGAAAATGGCACCATCAAAGGCGACAGAACAGGCACAGGCACCCGTTCTGTGTTTGGCAGGCAACTTAGATTTGATTTAAGCCAAGGTTTCCCACTGGTGACCACCAAAAAGGTGCATTTGAAGTCTATCATCCATGAATTGTTATGGTTTTTAGCGGGTGATACCAGCACGGTTTATTTGAAAGAGCATGGTGTCAAAATCTGGGATGAATGGGCAAAAGATGGCGAGCTTGGCCCTGTGTATGGCTACCAATGGCGCAATTGGCCAACTCCTGATGGCAAATCCATTGACCAAATCTCGGAACTTATTAAACAAATCAAAGATAAACCCAATTCACGACGATTGATTGTCTCGGCATGGAATGTTGCCGACTTGCCCGATGAATCCATTTCGCCGCAAGCCAATGTGGAACAAGGCAAAATGGCGCTTGCCCCATGCCATGCCTTTTTCCAGTTTTATGTGGCTGATGGCAAGTTATCCTGCCAACTGTATCAGCGCAGTGCGGATGTTTTTTTGGGTGTGCCGTTTAACATCGCATCCTATGCGCTGCTCACCATGATGATTGCTCAAGTCTGCGACCTAGAAGTGGGCGACTTCGTGCATACCTTTGGCGATGCGCATTTGTATTCCAATCACGCAGAGCAAGTCGAAACCCAACTTGCCCGCAAGCCATACGCACTACCCACCATGAAGCTCAACCCAAACATCAAAAATATCTTTGATTTCAAATATGAAGATTTTACGCTGGAAGGTTATCAATGCCATGATGGTATTAGAGCCCCGATTGCGGTTTGAGCGTTGGATTATATAGACTTATATAAGCGAAATCACTTTAAGGTGGGTGATGTTGACTTCACTTTTGATGATATTCCAAATGCCCCGTTGTTTTCAACATCTTTTGTTATCATAACAGCGTGGAACCCTGAGAATACAACCCTGAGCGAACTTGAGAATATTCAGAATAATCAAAGGCTTGAGAAGGTGTTAGAAAGCATGGGTAAAGACTTTGTGCCAGCACTTGGTTATCTTGATAAGCATTCGGAAGAGTCTTATTGTGTTTTTAAGCTTGATTTGCAACAAGCCTTGGATTTGGGAAAAAGGTTTCATCAGTTTTCGATTTTTTATTACGGGTGTGATTTTTTAGGCTATTATGAAGTGGCGACATCCCAACCTATTTTGGAACGAACTTTATAAAGGATTAGAGCCATCTAAAATATAGCTTGTCATTCCCGCCTTCGCGGGAGTGACGGCTTAGGTTACAGGGTAGCAGTTTAGGCTGAGAGATTGAAGAAAAAAGGAAGTAAAACAATATGATTTATGATGTATTTAATGGTGATGCCGATGGATTATGTGCATTGCATCAGTTGCGT
>JALSGX010000178.1 GCA_026982535.1 Ghiorsea sp.
GAATCATGTGCAAGCCTTTTGTGCCAAATATGGCATATCCTTTGCACTTAACACTACCAAAAATTGAATATTCTTTCAATATATCAATGACTTGGGGCTTTTTGAGGGGAATCTATTTAATGAAATGGTACCATCAGCATCAAGCTTGCGTACAGCTTGCAAAATCCTTTGTTGGGCATCCTCAACATCAGCAATCTTTAATGGTGGCATCACCTGCATATCTTCTCGCATGATTTCTGCTGCTCTTTGCGACATATTGCTAAAAAAGCGTTCGGCAAGTTCATCGGGGGCACCTTTAAGAGCTTTAACCAAATCATCGGATGAAATATACTTGAGAATAGTTTGAATATCTTTATCCGACAGGGTTAACAAATCCTCAAAAACAAGAAGCAACTTATCCACTTGAGAAAACAACTCCTCATCCTTGCTTTCCAAACGCTCTAAAATAGCTTCAGACACATCTTTATCCAAGGTTTTCAAAATCTCAACAAGGCTTACCATACCATCAAAGCTTATGCCTGAACTTCCTGTGGCTTCTGCCAGTTCCCGCTCTAAGGTTTCTTCAATATCCTGTACCAATTCAGAGGGCACAGTTTCAATTTTCGACATACGCACCAATACAGACATCTGTGTTTCCTCAGGCAAACTGGCAATCACTTGACTTGCTACACTACTATCTATTTTTCCTAAAATGAGTGCTATGGTTTGCGGGTGTTCCGACTCAATATATGATAAAATCATGTTTGGATTTAAGCGGGACAATTTTTCCCAAATGGTTAATTGTTTTGGCTTATTCAAATACTCCATAATTTCTTGGGCTTTATCTTGATCAACAGCATGCTCCAACAAGTGCATCACATCTTTTTTTGAGCTATGCAAAAGCGGATCACTCGACTCATGGATAGCAAGATAGTCCTCAAGAACCGCCTGCAAAACATCCGTATCTATTCGCCCAAGCTCTGCCATTTTTTTACTCACACGAGCCAATGCTTCATCTTCTAAACCACGAATAATGGGTGCCGCAGCTTCAGGTCCGAGGGCATACAATAAAATAGCCGCCTTATCTTCCCCCTTCATTTTGCTGATATCAGCAACTTCACTCATACGGAGTTGACCCACTCATTAACGACCCGGCTTGCCCGCTCAGGGTTACTCAACACCGCTTGACGCGTACGATTCATTTGCTGTATATGTTCAGACTCAATATTACCCGAAGTAAAGCCTTCCAGCTCCATTGACAAAGCTTCTTGTGTATCAGGCTCACCACTTAATATACGCTTTGCTATTGGACGCATAATAAACCATGCCACAAGCAATAGTGTTAGCATGGCCAGCGCATACCGTGCTATCTCGAAATAAAGAGCCGTATCAGTCAAATCATCAAGCACAGCATCAGATGCACCTGATAAGTCCATTAAAGGCATGCTCTGAATCTCAATGGTATCCCCTCTATCCTCATTCAAACCCATAGCACTAGCCACCAAACGCTCTAATGACTTCAAGTCTTCTGGGCTTCGAGGTATATGCACCAGTTCTCCAGCCTCATTGGTTTGCGCTATATCACCCACGACCACCGCAATAGATAGTTTTTCTATACGACCAAAGGGCACAATTCTATGCTCTGTTTTACTGCTAATCTCATAATTCATTACATTTTCTTTCCGGGTTGCCTGCTCAGTTGGTGCTTGTTGTGAAGCAATAGAGCCATCTGCGTTGACCACACTATCAGGGTTGTTCGATGCAATAC
>JALSGX010000179.1 GCA_026982535.1 Ghiorsea sp.
TCTAAATAAGGATAAATAAACGAGACTTTACCCCTGAAAGTACGCCCGGGAATGCCTGCAACCTGCATGCTGGCTTCATCACCAACCTGCACCCAGGGTAAATCATCTTCATACAAATCAACAATCACCCAAATCCTTGATAAGTCTGCGATTTTATACAATTCCGTGTTGGGTGTAATACGCTGCCCATCGCGAGCACCGACATTCATGATAATGCCATCAAAAGGTGAATGAATATGTAATCCTTTCATCACCTTGCGTGTTTCATTGAGCTGTTTGATTTGATGCGCTGGCACATCCAACAACTCCAACCGTTCACGCGCTGAATCAAGCAGGCTGGCAGCACCATCCCGAACATCTTTGAAGGGGCTATGCTTCAATGCCTCAGCATTATTCAATGCCAACAAATATTCCTCTTGGGTTGCCACCAGTTGTGGCGAATAAATGGACATCAGCATGG
This sequence comes from Ghiorsea sp., assembly GCA_026982535.1. Taxonomy (GTDB): domain Bacteria; phylum Pseudomonadota; class Zetaproteobacteria; order Mariprofundales; family Mariprofundaceae; genus Ghiorsea. The sequence goes on from JALSGX010000179.1 coordinate 461, forward strand.
TATCTTTACTGACTTTTTCGCCAGTTTTATCCACAAACATTTCTTCTACCCAGCCTTCATATTTGGGGTGCAACAATGCCACGCGCTCTTCATCATAAGTCACCCGACCAATGGTGCGAATATCACGCGACAAATCTTGCCGCTTAGCAAGCGTGGTACGCACAGCCATGTTTTGCACCACCACGCCATCAATGGTCACTGTACCCACAGGTGAATCACCACTGCTGCCGCCATCGGCGAATACAGGGATATAATCCATGCCCATCTCATCTTTGGCAGGCACAGGTGATGTAATTGCAGGGTTCATGGGATTGCGATAAAACAATACTTTTTTCTCAGCAGGTTTGCCTTCATCCGCATATACAGGGATATAATCCATGCCCATCTCATCTTTGGCAGGTACGGGCGATGTAATCGCTGGGTTCATGGGATTGCGGTAAAACAACACCTTTTGACTATCTACTGATGCTTGTTGCTGTCCTGAATCCGATGATGCAGGTGCAAACATATACCCTGCACCCAACCCAAGCAGTAACATCACACCTGCAACTGTTATCGTTTGTTTATTCATGATGACTCTCCAGACCTGTGCTCACTGATTTTTCTTTGTTGTGCTGCGTCATACCGTGGATATGTTTACCCACAGCCGCGTCTAAACGGGCTAAACTCTGTTTGGCTTGTGCCAACACTTGCCAATATTGTGTTTCATAGTTGTAAAGTGTGATTTGAGTGCGAACGAGATTTAAAAAATCCACTTTGTTCACTTGGTATGCCGCTAGCATGGATGCCACGGTTTGTTCAGCTTGAGGGATAATACCTTGCTTGAATAACGATGCTTGCTGCCGTGCCCGCTGATAATTTGATAACGCGACAGCAACTTCCGCTTCTACTTGCGCCAACGCATCCGCATAAGCAAATTCTGCCTGCAAAGCTTCAGCTTTGTATTGCCCAAGCTGTGCCTCTTGTGTGTCTCCAAAAGGAATATTCAAGCTCAAACTTAAGCTGGCTAAATCAGCTCGGTTGACTCCTGTATCAGGATTGGCTGCGCGCATACCATAACTGGCTGACAACTTAAAATCAGGATAGAAACTTTTCTCAGCCGCTAACACCGCGGTCTTTTTGGCATCAATCAACCATAATTTTTGCTGTAACAGCGGGCGATATTGCTTTGCCATTTGCATCCACGCAGACTTATCTGACAAAGGTTGCAATGCTTCATCCACCTGCTCAGGCAGAACAATCTCTTGTGATACATCACGGTTAAGCAAAGCATTTAACCTG
>JALSGX010000180.1 GCA_026982535.1 Ghiorsea sp.
CTTTTTTTAAAATCTTATATGTCATGGTTGAGTGGCTCATGCTTCACCCACAATATGCAACATCACCCGCCGCTGCATGGGTGCATAGCGGTGTTCATACAAATACACGCCCTGCCAAATACCCAAAGCTGCTCTGCCCTTGCTCACAGGAATGGTGAGTGAGACAGCCGTCAACGCCATTCGGATATGCGCGGGCATATCATCATCACCCTCATCTTGATGGCGAAACGATGGGTCGCCATCTTGCACCAGCTTGGACATAAAGGTTTCCATATCAACGAGCACATCAGGATCAGCATTTTCTTGAATGATAAGGGAGCAACTGGTGTGTTGCACGAACAGAGTCACTTGCCCTGTTTGAATGCCTGTCTGCCCAATCCATGATTGCATATCGCGGGTAAAATTAGTAAAGCCTCGCCCTTTGGCGTTGATGGTTAAAGTTGTTTGTGCTTGTTTAATCATAAAACCAAGCATGAAGCATGATCACCAATATCTCAACTATCAAGTTGTGCCACTGAAATATGCTCAAAAAAATATACTTCAACCTTACCGCTTGTATTACACAAAAGCTTACAAGCACTTTAATAAGCGGACTTACCTTCTTGAATCAACTTGATTTTTGCCAATACTCTCTCGATGTTAGCCGTCACCACGCCCTGATTCGCGCACAACACCAACAGCGCATTGGCACACTGGCTACGACAATCCGAATCAATTGAGGACTGTACCTGTGCCATCCCCAGAGCCGATATGCTGCATGGCCGTATCGCCCAGCATCAGCCCTGCAAAAAGGATGGCCACTTCCTACCGCTTGTGTGACCACCATCTGGCATCCAGTTATTATTGCGAAAGCTTCCTGCAGGAGGGGCTGAAGCCAGCACCGTGAGAGTGGCTTCGGTCAAATGTCCAGGTAATACCGAATTGCGTTATACTGGTGGTCTGCATTTGGTTTGCTGGTTGGGGCTGATTTGTAGGTGTCGTCGTGCTCCCACAACCTCCAATCATCAAGCTCAAGCATGCACCAATCATAAGAACAGTATGGCAACGATAAGTTTTCATCATACATCACCCTAAAATAAGGGGGGCAAGGGCTTGGTTTAAGGATTTTCTCTCTCAAAACCTGAACTCCCCGCTTATAAAAATAGCCCTTTCAAACTATTTATCCTTCAAACTACTCGCTGCTTGCGCCACACGATTCACCGCATCTTCCAATGTCTCTTGTGAAACAGCATACGAGAATCGGATTTGCCCAGGTGAGCCAAAGGCTGTACCGGGAACAAGGGCGACACCTGCGGCTTCAAGCAACCATTCACATACCACCACATCATCGGTGAGCGTGACACCTTCGGGTGTGGTTTTGCCCAGCCAGTCGGTTATGCTTGGGAACACATAAAACGCGCCATCGGGCGTGATGCAATCCATACCATCAATGGCATTCAACGCATTCACCAACCATGTGCGGCGGGTTTCATAGGTACGCACCATTTCATCCAGTTCATCGGTTGGCCCTTGCAGGGCGGCCAAAGCTGCTTTTTGGGCAATGGATGATGGGTTGGAAGTGCTTTGCCCTTGAATCTTGCTCATGGCTTTAATCAAATCCACAGGGGCGGCACAAAAACCAATGCGCCAGCCTGTCATACAATAGGCTTTGGATACGCCGTTGAGTGTCACCGTGCGGTCAATCAAATCAGGGTTCACTTGGGCAAATGTGGCAAACTGTTTGCCATCAAACATGATTTTT
>JALSGX010000181.1 GCA_026982535.1 Ghiorsea sp.
TTTTTGTGCCGTTTCGGTGATACCATCAATGACAGCAGGATGGGCATGACCCAAAATCATGGGACCCCATGAACCCACATAATCAATATAAGTGTTGCCATCCACATCGGTGACATAAGCACCTTTAGCATGGTCGAAAAAACGGGGTGTACCACCCACGCCCTTGAATGCGCGCACGGGTGAGTTCACACCGCCAGGGATGATTTTTTTGGCTTGTTCGAAATCTAATTTGGACTTTTCAATGCTCATGTTTCTTTTCCTTTTTTAACCACAAAGACACGAAGGCACAAAGTTTTAGCCTATGGGTTCCCACCTGTGCGAGAATGATAGAATTATCTTTGTGTCTTGGTGTCTTTGTGGTTCATATTTCTAACTATTCATTTGGCGAAGCACATAACGCAAAATGCCGCCGTGTTGATAATATTCGACTTCTTTGGGCGTATCAATCCGCACCACAGCCGTAAATTCTTTCACGCTGCCATCTTCGCTAGTGGCTTTGATGGTCACGGATTTGGCAGAACCATCCCCAAGCCCAATAATATCAAAGCTTTCTTGCCCCGTTAGCCCCAATGATTGCGGTGTATCACCTTCATTGAATTGAAGCGGAAGAATACCCATGCCGACCAAGTTGGAGCGGTGAATGCGCTCGTAAGACTCTGCAATTACAGCGCGAACACCCAACAACATCGGACCTTTGGCTGCCCAATCACGAGATGAGCCTGAACCATACTCCTTGCCTGCAATAATGATGGCAGGCACATTGTTTGCTTTATACAACATCGCCGCATCATAAATACTCATAGATTTGCCCGATGGCTGGTGAATGGTTTCACCGCCTTCCGTGCCCGGTGCAAGCAGGTTGCGCAAGCGGATGTTGGCAAATGTGCCACGCATCATGACTTCATGGTTACCACGGCGAGAGCCATAGGAATTGAAGTCTTTTTGTGCTACACCTTTTTCAGCCAAATAACGACCTGCTGGTGAATCGGCTTTGATTGCGCCTGCTGGTGAAATATGGTCGGTGGTCACGGAATCACCAAGCATGGCGAGCACTCGCGCCCCTGAGATGTCGCTTACAGGTTCAGGTTGTTGTTTCATGCCTGTAAAATACGGTGGGTTTTGAATGTAGGTCGATTTATCATCCCACGCAAACCGTGCTTCACTTGGTGCATCCAAAGCTTGCCAATGTTCATCACCTGCAAACACATCTTTGTATGAATCTTCAAATTGTTCTTTGGTCACGCAATCATGCACCACAGCCGCAAGCTCGGCTTGGCTTGGCCAGATGTCTTTGAGGAACACATCATTGCCATCCTTATCTTGCGCCAAAGGTTCATTGAAAATGTCGATATTCATGGTGCCTGCAATGGCATACGCCACCACAAGTGGGGGAGATGCCAAATAGTTCATGCGCACTTCAGCGTGAACCCTGCCTTCAAAGTTGCGGTTGCCCGACAACACTGCTGTCACCGACAAATCACCATCGCTAATCGCTTGGGACACTTCAACAGGCAAAGGCCCTGAGTTACCAATGCAAGTGGTACAACCATAACCCACCACATGGAAACCCAAATCTTTAAGCGGGTTCATCAAATCTGCTTTTTCTAAATATTCAGTCACCACCAATGAACCAGGGCCCAATGATGTTTTCACCCAAGGTGCGGCGCTTAAACCCAGTGCTGCAGCTTTTTTCGCCACAAGCCCAGCGCCAAGCATCACCGTTGGGTTGGATGTGTTG
>JALSGX010000182.1 GCA_026982535.1 Ghiorsea sp.
CACGTGCGCTCGGCATTGGTCGCCATCATCAGTCTTCCCATTGGTATCTTGATGGCATTTCTCATCATGAGTTGGCAAGGTTTATCGGCGAACATCATGAGCTTGGGCGGCATTGCCATTGCCATTGGCGCCATGATTGATGGTGCGATTGTTATGATTGAAAATGCACACAAACACATGGAAAAACTCAAAGAAGATGCAGGGGTCAAAGCGCGGTGGGATGCCGTGCTTACCTCATCCAAAGAAGTTGGTCCTGCGCTGTTTTTCTCGCTGCTTATCATCACGGTGTCCTTCCTGCCTGTGTTTACTTTGCAAGCCCAAGAAGGTCGATTGTTTGCACCATTGGCATTCACTAAAACGTATGCCATGGCTGCGGCTGCGATTTTGGCGGTCACGCTTGTGCCTGTGCTGATGGGTTTACTTATTCGCGGTAAAATTCCAAGCGAAGAGCATAACTGGTTGAATGTGCATTTGAAAAAACTGCATACGCCAGTGCTTACGGCGGCGATGCAATGGCGTAAGCTTACCTTGATACTTGCATTGGTTTTGCTTGCTGCCACGGCATATCCTGTGATGAAAACTGGGTCTGAATTTATGCCACCGCTGGATGAAGGTGATATTTTATATATGCCAACCACGTATCCCGGCATTTCCATCACCAAAGCCAAGGAATTGTTGCAACAAACGGATAAAATTCTCAAAACATTCCCCGAAGTTGAATCGGTGTTTGGTAAAGTGGGTCGCGCTGAAACAGCAACCGATCCAGCACCGCTCTCGATGATTGAAACCACCATTCGCCTCAAACCGAAAAGCGAATGGCCCAATCCCGATAAAACCAGCAAGGAGCTGATGAGTGAATTTGATGCGGCGATTAAGTTCCCAGGGCTTGCCAATGCGTGGACTTATCCGATTAAAACACGCATTGATATGCTGTCCACAGGTATCAAAACACCGATTGGTATTAAAGTGTCGGGTGAAGATTTGCAGGTATTGGAAAAGGTTGCGGGTGATATTGAGAATGTACTCAAAAACCATCCCGATACCTTGTCTGCATTTGCCGATAAAGCCGCAGGTGGTTATTACCTAGATTTTGACATCAAGCGTGAAAAAGCAGCGCGTTACGGTTTAACCGTAGGTGATATTCAAGATGTGATTCAGTCGGCGATTGGTGGTATGAATGTCAGTGAAACCGTGGAAGGACTTGAACGGTACCCCATTAACGTGCGTTATCCACGTGAATTGCGCGATAATATGCAATCGCTCAAACGGGTGCTCATTCCAACACCCACTGGCGCGCAAATTCCGCTTTCATTGGTTGCAGACTTAAACCTTAGACGCGGCGCACCCGTGGTCAAAACAGAAAATGCCACGCCCAATGCTTGGATTTATGTGGACATCACCACATCGGATATTGGCGGTTATGTTGCAGAAGCCAAACAAATGGTCGCGGAACAGGTAAAACTTCCTGCGGGTTATTCATTGGTCTGGTCTGGTCAGTTTGAATATATGGAGCGCGCCAATGCGCGGCTTAAAGTGGTGGTTCCGATTACGTTGCTCACCATATTTTTGTTGCTCTACTTCAACTTTAAAAACTTCATTGCACCTGTGGTGGTGATGTTATCCATTCCCTTTGCCTTGATTGGTGGTTTTTGGTTGGTGTGGTTTTTGGGTTACAACATGAGTGTGGCAGTTGCGGTTGGTTTTATTGCGCTGGCGGGGGTGGCGGCTGAAAT
>JALSGX010000183.1 GCA_026982535.1 Ghiorsea sp.
ATTCGTTCTGTAAATTTAGGTTTTTCTTTTCAAAAGAGGAGCCATCAGGGAAGTTTTGAATTCTGATAACAAAAGGATACCCCGATGACCCCAAGGATGAACAGTAACACAGCGGATGAAGCAGTGGAATTATTGATGAATGCAACGATGGTTATAGAGCGCAGTGCATACCTTGGTGCGGGTCACTATGAGCGACATGGTGACCGCGTGAGCTATGCCAATGGTTTCAAGCCTAAGAGGCTCGACACACGCATTGGTGAATTGCATTTGAGTATTCCACAAACCCGTGACTGCAAATTTTATCCGCAATCGCTGGAGCGTGGTATGCGTTCAGAGCAGGCATTAAAGTTAGCAGTGGCTGAAATGTATGTTCGTGGTGTTTCCACACGCAAGGTAACGGAAATAACGAAGAAATTGTGCGGTGCTTACCGCGATTGGCGTGACCTAAGAAGGCAATGAAAAAGCAGGTGGCAAGCCGTATTCGTGCTATTTTCAATGCGCCTAACCAAGCTGAAGCTGAGCGTTTACTCAAGCTCTTTATTGGTGATTATGAAAAGAGTGCACCACGCTTGGCAGTGGGCAGAAGAGGCATTACCGCAAGGGTTTACGGTGTTTTCCTTTGCCGAAGAATCGAGGAAAAAGCTGCGAACAAGCAATATTGTGGAGCGCCTCAACCGTGAGATTAGACGGCGAACGAAAGTGGCTACGATGTTTCCCAATGAAGCATCTTGTTTGCGCCTGGTTACGGCAGTGGTGAGTGAAATCTCCGATGAATGGGTTGCTTCTGGTAGGCGTTGGCTTATCAGAAAAACAGATGAATAAGCCTGAAGAGAACCGAACTAGCCAGTCAGTGTAGTATGTGTAGCAAGTGTGAATGAGTGATTTTATAAAGGAATATCAAAATTGAACTGAATTTACAGAAAAGGGGTTGCGTTATCGGCACATAACGGTCTGGCCAATGGATTTGATAGAGGTCAACATAATCAGTTTGCAATCGTTTGAGGCTACCTTCAATGGCTTGATTGATATGTGCTTGATTGATGCGAGGGCCACCACGAATCCACTCAAAGCCTCTTGAAGGCCCAGTAATTTTAGTGGCAACAATCAAGTCTTCTCGCTGCTGATGCTTGAGCCAGGAACCCACATACGATTCCGTCAAACCTTGCGTTTCTGCTCTGGGTGCAACGGGATACATCTCAGCGGTATCGATAAAATTCACACCGAAATCCACTGCCATATCCAGTTGGGCATGGGCATCGCTTTCGCTATTTTGCTCGCCAAATGTCATGGTTCCCAAACAAATTTCAGATACTTCTAAATCACTACTGCCCAGTTGATTCTTTTTCATGATGTCACCTCATGGGCAAGCTTATCGAGTTTGATAACAACTTTGAACCGTAGAGGTCAACATCGTCATGTTCAGCTTAACTGGGCATCCATGGATTCCCACCTTCCCTCAGGGGATACTCTCTGGCTTTGCCATTCACTTCATCGTGGGAATGACGCTACGAGCACCATTGCCTTTTCCCTCCCGCTCACATTAACATCGCCAGCCTATGCACACGAAAATCAATGACTTCACCCAACTTCAACACAACAGAAACCACATCCATATCGCCTTTTCATCACCGCAGCGGGTGATTAGCTCAGCTATTTTGAATGGTGGTTTCATCAAAGCCCATCATATTGTGAACTGGAAAGTACCCAAACATGCACCCGTTTGTGATGCACCTGAGAAGAGCCTAAGCGACTATGCCAAAGTGCAAGGCTGGCAAGGCAAGGTTGTGGGTATGATGACTGCTGCTTCCATGGATTCACTTCGCATGGAGCAGGCTTGTATTGAAGGCATGGATATAAGCGTGCTCGTCACCACAGGCTTGAGCAATGCACGGCGTGCAGGCGATAAAGCAGATATACAAGACTTATTAACCACAACACATGCGGCTGGTACGATTAATTTGATACTCATCTTTTCAGCGCAACTCACCGATACAGCTATGGTCGAAGCCATGATGATTGCCACAGAAGCCAAAGCCGCTGCCTTGCAGAATGTTCAAGCATTAAGCCCTGTATCTGGCTTAATCGCTACAGGAACAGGAACCGATGCCATAGCTGTTGTTTGCGGCAGTGGTTCGCCAAGCATCAAGTTTTGCGGCAAACATGTCTTGCTTGGGGAGTGGATTGGGCGCTTGGTGATTGCAGCAATCACTAGCTCACTAAGCTTTGAGGCATAAAAAGCCTTGATGCTTTCACATCAAGGCTAATCTTATTTCAGGATTGAATTAACGCCTGCGCTTAGGCGCACTTCGGCTACCACGATGATTGCCCACACGACCTCTGCCACCACCGCTGCGCCTACCTCGACCACCTCGGAAATTGCCACGGCGTTGTCGTGGCTCATCGCCAGCAAACGCCACTTCCACTTCTTCCAAATCCATGGCTTTGCCCGCAATGCGTGTTTTCTTCAATGTTTTGAAAATTGAATCGGGCATGCCTTCAGGCAAGTCCACCGTTGCATGATCATCACGAATCACAATATTATTGATAAACTCGCTATCAATGCCCGCTTCATTGGCTATCGCACCCACAATATTTGCCGGACGCACCCCCAAATCGGCACCAACCGCCAAACGATACCGGGTAAAGCCCCGTGCTAATGGTTTTTCATGGTAAACCCGCTCGCCACCATGGCGGCGCAAATCTCTCGGCTCATCATATCCACCACGCATTTTAGGCATATCTTTGAGCAACAGCGGCTCATTGCCCTGCACCATTTTCGCCAATGCCGCCGCGATTTCTTGGGCTGGCACATCATGTTCTTCTTCATATTCTTCAATGATTTTAGCAAAAACATCTAAACCACCCGCTTCCAAAGTATCGGTGATTTTTTGTTTGAATGCTGAAATTCGTTTATCGTTGATTTCAGCCGCAGATGGCATCACATACAGCTCAACTTTAGAGTTGGTTGCCCGCTCAATGGCATACAACATCCGCTTTTCTCGTGGCGCAACAAACAAAATCGCTTCCCCTGAGCGACCAGCCCGACCTGTGCGCCCAATGCGGTGAACATATGATTCCGTATCATGCGGTACATCATAATTAATCACATGCGAAATACGCTCAACATCCAAGCCTCGTGCCACCACATCAGTTGCAATCAAAATATCAACATGCCCTTTTTTCAGTTTATTCACGATTTGTTCACGCTGATTTTGCGCAATATCACCATTGAGCGCTGCTGCTGAATAACCTCGTGCTTGTAATTTCTCGGCAAGCTCTGTGGTGGCTGTTTTGGTGCGCACAAAAATGATAATGCCATCAAAAGTTTCCGCTTCCAAAATGCGCGTTAATGCATCCAGCTTATGGCGACCACTGACCATCCAATAGCGCTGACGAATCGTTACTGCTGTTGAAGTTTTGGTTTGAATCGTAATGTGAACGGGTTTGTTCAAATAATTGTTGGTGATTTTGCGAATTTGCGAAGGCATAGTCGCTGAAAACAATGCAATTTGGCGGGTTGGTGGTGTTTGCTCAAGTACCCACTCCACATCATCAATAAAACCCATACGCAACATTTCATCGGCTTCATCAAGTACCAGTGTTTTGAGATTATCCAACTTGAGTGTATTGCGGCGCATATGATCCATCACACGCCCAGGTGTGCCAACCACCACATGCACACCACGCCTGAGTTGTTTCAATTGACCATCATAACTGGCACCGCCATAAATCGGCAACACATGAAAACCTTTCATGTGAGATGCGTACTTTTGAAAAGCCTCAGCCACTTGAATCGCAAGCTCACGGGTTGGCGCAAGCACCAACACTTGTGGTGTTTTAATGCTCATATCAATTTTAGATAGAATCGGTAGTGCAAATGCGGCAGTTTTACCCGTACCCGTTTGCGCTTGACCAAGCACATCCCTGCCTGCAAGTACATGTGGGATGATTTCTGCTTGAATCGGCGATGGTTTTTCATAGCCCACCTTCTCCAAAGCTTTGAGAACATTGGTGCTTAAGCCTAAGTCGTCAAATGTTGTTGCTATGGATGTATTGTTTGTTATTTCTTTCTTTTCTGTCATTTTTCTTTTGTTTCCTAACACATTGGTGTCTTTTTTATTATCTTATAAGGAAACACAGACCAACCCTCAAAGCAGGCAAGCCATCCAATCATGGATTGAGCACACCATGTTCATGTTAAGGGATACTGCGCTAAGCATCGCTGCATCTCCATGTGTACGCCACATCAAATCATACCAGTTACGGTTATCATTTGTGTGTTTACATGAAGGCAAGGATTGAACATTTATATCACTATTTCATATGCGCACAACAGACTAATGCGCTGCAATCTATCGCCTAGCTTTAGAATTGATAGCATTAAGTGATGAAAAGTATTTCATATTCAAGTATTTAAATTTTCCTATGCTTTGGAGCTTGGCCTTAAAAGAAAAATAAAATCCTGTGCATATCGATATGTTCCCGGGATTTGCATCAATTCATCTTTGAAAAACTGAAAGTTATAATACTTTTGTGAGCGTTTTTGTTGCCCACATGATGCAATTTGGCTTTGTGCTGCGGCTAGATCTTGCGCTGAAGGCGGCGTTAAATCTCGCTTCCAATGCTTGCTTTTAGGAAGCACTGACAAACTGCGCAAGCCTTTCTTAAAATTCATGCTGTATGACTTTTCCACCTGAAAACCACAGCGTTGAAACATATAATGAAGTGTATGGAGCGAGAAAAAGTAGATATGCCCTGCACCACTAAATCCAGCTTGTTGATACTTATGGTAATAATCAATCAAGTTTTGCACATCTGCCAAACCATTGGGCACAGATAAATACAAGCGTCCATCATCACGAATAATCCGCCTGCATTCTTTCAAAAATGCTAGTGGTTGTGGTACATGCTCTAAAATGTCCTGCACTCTGATAAAATCAAAAAAGTTTGCATCAAACTGAATATCCTCAATTTCGCCAATACGCACATCCAACTGCAACTTCTTACGCACATTCTCCACAACTTCAGGGTTTATATCAGTGCCAAAAACTTGCCAATCTGAAGCTTCTCGCACGCCTGCCAACACATCACCACTGGCACAACCAATATCAATAAAGTTCCCTTTATCTTTATGCTTCAAATACTTCTTGGCAAAGGCATAGCCTTTACCCTGCGCTTTGTAATTATCGCCTTTGTAAAAGCTATATGCTTTGGAATAATGCTGCGCCAATTCTTCTGGCGTTGGCAATGGTTCAAAAAATATGACATCACAATGTTCACACGATAAAAGATCAAAAGCTTTTGAACCTGCGAGTACAGCTTGAGCAACAGCATCACGAGTGGCTTCGTTGTTACAAATGCGGCAGATGACTTGCATATCTAATCCGTATGCCCATGCGCCATTTGGCTCACTTGATGAATCCGATTCGCAGGAAATGCCAATTGTTCCATCAAATAATCTTTCAAATCTTGCGGGTAATCGGATTTATTCAAAGCATGTTGCATACATGTTAACCACGCTTGTGCATCATCTGCTGTGATTTTGATATGCTGATGCGCCATAGGCAAGCTAATACCTTTGCCATATTTTTCAGGATAAATGCGAGGGCCACCCATCCAGCCTGACAAGAAGTAAACCAGCTTATCTTTCGTCACTTCCAAATCATCAGGGTGCATATCACGAATCCGCTTGGCTTGGGGCAAGGTGTCCATAGCATCATAAAAATCATCCACCAGCTTCACCAAACCATCATAACCACCCACTGCTTTGTATGTTGCATCTTCAAATCCGTAATTGATCATGGTTGCGCAACATACATGACAAGCCATAGCCTTACGAGTATATTTTGAGCATGAAAAATCAAAACATCCGATTATCCATTGAAGGCATGGGCTGCGCTTCATGTGTCGCCAAAATTGAAAAGAAGCTTCACAGTTTGGATGGCGTGGTCTCTGCGAACATCAACCTTGTCGATAGAACAGCAAGGGTAGAAGCCCGCCCAGACATACTCGAAGCCAATATTATTGATGCCATTGAATCGGCAGGCTCATACCAAGCTAAAGTGCTTGTTTCCAACGAAGATGAATCCAAAAAGCATGAGGCAGAAACCGCACATTTAAGATACCGCATCAAGCAAAGTTTACTCGCTATGTTGACAGGCTTCCCACTGATGGCAGCCAGCATGTTGGGTTTATTGCCAGCATTGGATAGCCAAGGCTTTTGGCTATTCATAGCCATCGCCACATTCGCTGTGATGGCATATTCAGGTTCGCACTATTTCAAAGGTGCATACAATGGCTTAAAACATAAAAACACCAGCATGGATACGCTGGTTGCCATGGGTACAGGTGTGGCGTGGTTGTATTCCACGCTCGTGGTTTTGATGCCAGATTGGGCGCCTGAGGCCAGCCGTCATGTTTATTTTGAAGCGGCACTTATCGTGATTGCTTTGGTTAATATCGGACATGTTCTGGAAGCCAGAGCACGGGGTAAAACCAACCAAGCCATTGAAAAGTTATTATCCCTTCAAGCCAAAACAGCCCGCGTGGTACGGGGTGGTAAAGAGGTTGATATTCCATTGGGTGAAGTGGTGGCTGGGGATGTTGTTCGCGTGCGCCCAGGTGAAAAAATACCTGTGGATGGCAACATCATTGAAGGCTCATCATTCGTCGATGAATCCATGCTCACAGGCGAGCCTATGCCAGTATCCAAAAAGCAAGGTGATGAAGTCATTGCAGGTACCATGAACGATAGCGGCACATTTTTATACACAGCAACGCGCATCGGCTCTGAGACTGTGCTTGCCCAAATCATTGAAACCGTGCGCCGCGCCCAAAGTGCTAAGCCTGATATTGCACGACTGGTGGATAAAGTGGCATCCATCTTTGTGCCTGTGGTTATCATGATTGCCTTTGGTACTGCCATGTTTTGGTGGCTTGTAATGGATAACACCACACTGGCATTGGTGACAAGCATGACCATATTATTGATTGCTTGCCCATGCGCCTTAGGCTTGGCAACGCCGATTTCCATGATTGTTGGCATTGGCAAAGCCGCAGAGTTTGGCATTCTGATTCGCCAAGGTGAAGCTTTGGAACGCATGGCGCATTTAACCACCATTGTGCTGGATAAAACAGGAACGATTACCGAAGGCAAGCCGCAAGTCACCGATATTTTGGTGCATGACAATATCAGCCAAGATGAAGCTTTAGGCATGGCTGCTGCCGTGGAAACAGGCTCAGAGCATCCGCTGGGCAAAGCCATTGTGGATGCAGCACATAACAAAAACCTGAACTTACCTGCCGCGCAAAACTTTATTGCTACAACAGGTGGTGGCGTATCTGCACAAGTGGATGATCACACGATACATATCGGCAATGCATCATTTTTAAGCGAAAATAGCATTAAATTGGATAAAAAATGGGTGAGTGAGGCTGAGAACATGGCAAAACAAGCCAAAACACCTGTGTTCTTAGCCAAAAACAATGAAATTATCGCTATCCTTGCCATTGCAGACCCTATTAAGGCGGAAACCAAACAAGCCATTGGCAAACTTCATGCTTTGGGTCTTAAGGTGCAGATGTTGACAGGCGACCATGAGCAAACGGCATGGGCGGTTGCCAAAGAAGTTGGTATTGATGTGATCACGGCACAAGTCAAACCCGATGATAAAGATCAGGTGATAGCAAGGCTGCAAGAAAGCGGTGAAATCGTCGGCATGGTGGGCGATGGCATCAATGATGCGGCAGCGCTCGCCCGCGCCAATGTTGGCTTTGCCATTGCCCATGGTTCAGATATTGCGATTGAAAGCGCCGATGTGGTGTTGATGCGTTCAAACTTAACTGCCATCCCTGATGCCATTCGTATTTCAGAAGCCACGCTGACCAACATCAAACAAAACCTCTGGGGAGCATTTATTTACAATAGCCTAGCCATTCCTGTGGCGGCGGGTGTACTATTTATGTCTATGGGTTTATTACTGAATCCCATGCTTGCTGGGGCTGCTATGGCGATGAGTTCGGTAACCGTGGTCAGCAATGCCAATCGCTTACGATTTTTTAAGGTATAAATGATGCACACTAAAATTACACTGATAGCTATTTTGATATGTTTTGTTTTGATGGGCGTATGGTATTTAGGTTTTATTCCTGAAAGCTTTACTCCCGTAGTCTTTATCATGGTGGTTGCCGTTGGTTTACATGTGTTATTCGATATTCTTATAACACTTGGCACAAAGCTGCATCACTTTTTTCGCAAAAAGTAAATACACCAAGCTTTTCATAACCACAATACACCCACGCAAAAAAATTGTTTAGGGGGGTTGAATTCCCATTTTGCTGTTCTTATATAGGCATTACTTTTATTCGATGAAGAAGGAGAAACAATAATATGGCAAACATTCGTCCATTACACGATCGTGTTATCGTTCGTCGCTTAGCTGAAGAAGAAAAAACTGCTGGCGGCATCATCATTCCAGATGCGGCTAAAGAAAAGCCTTTGCAAGGCGAAGTTATCGCTGTAGGTAAAGGCAAACTTTTAGACAATGGCGACCTTCGTGCCTTGGATGTTGCTGTTGGTGATACTGTTATCTTCTCGAGCTATGCAGGAACAGAAATTAAAATTGATGGCGAAGAGCTTCTTTTGATGCGCGAAGATGACATTCTTGGCGTACTCTCTAAATAAATAAACATCCAAATAAACAAACGCATTGATAGAAATTAATTAAGGAGATTTGAATTATGGCAAAGGATATTCAATTCGGTGACGACGCTCGCTCAAAAATGCTTGCAGGCGTTGATAAGCTGGCAAATGCAGTAAAAGTAACATTGGGCCCTAAAGGTCGTAATGTTGTACTTGAAAAATCATGGGGAGCGCCAACCATCACCAAAGATGGTGTGTCTGTAGCCAAAGAAATCGAGCTTGAAGACAAGTTTGAAAACATGGGTGCACAAATGGTCAAAGAAGTGGCGTCTAAAACCGCAGATATTGCAGGTGACGGTACAACCACTGCAACTGTATTGGCGCAAGCTATTGCTAAAGAAGGCAATAAAGCTGTGGCAGCAGGCATGAACCCCATGGACTTGCAACGCGGCATTGATAAAGCTGTTGCCGCTTTAACTGAAGAATTAGCAAACCTTTCCAACCCAGTGAAAAACCAAGAAGAAGTCGCACAAGTTGGCACGATTTCTGCCAATGGTGATGCTGAAATTGGTCAAATCATTGCTGATGCCATGGAAAAAGTAGGGCAAGAAGGCGTGATTACTGTAGAAGAAGCTACAGGCTTGGAAACAGAGCTGGAAGTGGTTGAGGGTATGCAGTTCGACCGTGGTTATTTGTCACCATATTTCGTGACCAACTCTGAGCGTATGACCGCAGAGCTTAAAGAAGCATATATCTTATTCTTCGAGAAGAAAATTTCCAACATGCGCGACCTTCTTCCTGTGTTGGAAGCTGTGGCTCGCACAGGCAAGCCGCTACTGATTATCGCTGAAGACATTGAAGGCGAAGCATTGGCAACTTTAGTTGTCAACAAAATGCGTGGTGTGATGAATGTGGCTGCTGTGAAAGCGCCTGGCTTTGGTGCACGCCGCAAAGAAATGATGGAAGACATGGCTGTGCTTACAGGCGGTAAGGTGATTACTGAAGACCTTGGCTTGAAGCTAGAAAATGTAACCTTAGAAGACCTTGGTCAAGCAGGAAACATCCAAATCAGCAAAGACGATACCACGATTGTTGATGGCGCAGGCGCAAAAGAGGATATTCAAGCGCGTGTTGCCTTGATTCGTCAACAATTGGAAGACACGACTTCCGAGTACGACAAGGAAAAACTTCAAGAGCGCTTGGCGAAGCTTGCTGGTGGTGTTGCTGTGATTAAAGTCGGCGCTGCAACAGAAGTTGCCATGAAAGAGAAAAAAGATCGTGTGGATGATGCTCTGCATGCAACCCGTGCTGCGGTTGAAGAAGGCATTGTTGCAGGTGGTGGTGTTGCCCTTATCCGCGCCAGCAAGGTATTGGATAAAGTTAAAGGCGAAAACAGCGACCAAGATGCGGGCATCAACATTGTTCGCTCTGCCATTGAAGCACCTTTGCGTCAAATCGTGAGCAATGGCGGCGGTGAAGCTTCTGTGGTTGTTAATGAAGTTGCAAAATCTGAAGATGCCAACTTCGGCTACAACGCTGGCACTGAAGAATACGGCGATTTGGTGAAAATGGGTGTAATTGACCCAACCAAAGTGACCCGTACTGCGCTTCAACATGCAGCATCTATTGCAGGCTTGTTGATCACAACTGAAGCTATGGTTGCTGATATTCCTGAGCCAGCTCCAGCAGCACCTGCTGGCGGCGGTATGGATGCCATGGGCGGCATGGGTATGTAAGATTGCTTGAACCAGCAATCGAGCAAATGCTCAAACCCTAGCAACACAAATCAAAGGCGGCTTCTTTGGAAGTCGCCTTTTTTGTTTGTTTTTTCCATGATGAACCTGCAAAATCCACGCCATGAATTTAATCGCCAATCAACTCCCCCCTTTTGACACCCTAGACCCTAAAGCCAATATCCAAACCTTGGAAACCACACTTGAGCAAGCCAAAAAGCGTATTGATGCCTTGGCTTCGCAAAATGAAGTGACATGGGATAACATAATGCTCCCCTTAGCAGAAATGGATGAGTCCATCTCTAGGCTTTGGGGCCCTGTTTCTCATCTGCACTCGGTGTGCGATAGTGAAGACATTCGCCCTGTGTATGAGCAAGGCATTCAAATCATGACCCGCTGGAGCACTTGGATTGCAGGGCATGATGGATTATTCAAAGCCATTGAAAAGCTAAGCCAAAGCGATGATTTTTCTCATTTAAGCGAAGCGCAACAAGCCGCCATCACCAACACCTTGCGAGACTTTAAGCTGGCAGGTTCTGCCTTGGAAGGTGCAGATAAGCAACGCTTTGCCGAGATAAAAATGCGCCTTGCTGAGCTTGGCAATATATTTTCACAGCATGTTCTGGATGCTACTCAAGCATTTGAACTGCTGATTGATGATAAAAACAAGCTCAAAGGTTTACCTGAATCTATTATTGAGGGTGCAGCGCAACGCGCCAAGGATAGCGGTAAACAAGGCTACTTATTTACGCTAGACATCCCATCTTATTTGCCTTTGATGCAATACTTGGATGATTCAAGCATCCGTGAAACCATGTATAAAGCTTATGTTCGCCGTGCATCCGAGGGTGAATTGGACAACACACCTGTGATTGATGAAATACTCGCGCTACGACAAGAAATGGCAGCCTTGCTTGGCTTTGATTCGTATGCTGATTATTCATTAGCAGATAAAATGGCTGAAAGCGTGGAACAAGTCACCACATTTTTGCGTGATTTGGCTCAAAAATCGAAAGAAATGGCAAAAAATGACCTCAAAGAACTACAAAACTATGCCAAAGATGAATTAAACATCACCAAACTTGAAGCTTGGGATATACCTTATGTATCTGAAAAACTTCGTCAGTCCAAATATGCGATTTCCCAAGATGACCTAAAGCCATGGTTTCCTGAAGCATCGGTAAAACAAGGTTTATTTAACCTCGCCGAGCAATTGTACGATATTCGTATCAAAAAAGGTGATGCCCCTGTCTGGTTTGAAAGCGTTGAATATTATGATGTGTTTGATGCAAGTGGCAATAAAAAGGCAGGGTTTTACCTTGATCCTTATGCCCGCAAAGGTAAACGCGGTGGCGCTTGGATGGATGAAGCTTTGGTGGCTTGGAAGTTTAGCGATGGCAGCCTGCAACATCCTGTGGCGTATTTGGTGTGCAACTTTGATGCGCCAGTCGGCGATAAACCTGCGCTGTGGACGCATGATGAAGTCATCACCTTGTTCCATGAGTTTGGGCATGGCTTGCACCACATGATGACGGCTGTGGATGTGCGTGAAGTCTCTGGTATCAATGGTGTGCCTTGG
>JALSGX010000184.1 GCA_026982535.1 Ghiorsea sp.
GCCTGTTTGCGATAGCAAGCATTCAGCGTGGATATTTCATGGGTTTCTTGTGGCTGACCCTTTGCTTGATACACGCGGCTGACCCCACCCCCAGGAAAGCCAAGCAAGCTTTCAGCCCAGCCAATCGCGTTGGTATGCTCAGGCACAATCACCCCACCTTGCACGCCCAAAACAGACTCATCCTTGAGTGGTGAAACAAGCTGACTCAACCAATCATTATCCACCCTGCAATCATCATCAATAAACACCAATGTGTCATACCTGGCATGTTGCACCGACATATTCCTGGCATAAGCAATACCTAAGTTTTTCATGGGGTGCGGCACATACACCACGCCTTCAGGTGCTTGCGGGTTATCCGTTTCTTCCACCACCACGATTTCAAATTCGCCGTCAAAAACCTGTTGCCGCAAATCATCAAGCACACGATTCAACAGGTCTCGCCTATCTCGTGAAATCACCAAAATAGAAACCTGCATCATTTATGCCGCACCCTGCACAATACGCATCACTTGCTCAGCTCGTGCTGGCCACTGATGCTTTTGCATTGCCGCATCGTTTGCTATTGTATGCTGCGAAGGTGCGTTGAGGCTCGCATCCAAAGCTTGCAACCAGCCCTGCTCTGTTTTGCACATGGTAACCCATGGTTGTAAATGCTCCGCTGTTTCACACGCTGTAGCAATGATGGGTTTCTGAGCCACTAGGTAGTCGTAAAGCTTGGTGGCATCGCCTTGAATCCCTGCAATATAAGGTGCAACAAGCACATCACAGTGCTGCATATATGAGAGCAGTTCTTGTGGTTGTTTTGTGCCTAGCCAGTGGATATTGCTTTGCCCACCAAGCACTTGTTTGCTTGCATCACTTGCTCCACCAATCATCACCCATTGCCAGTCCTTCCTTTTTTCTGACAACCACCGCACCAGCTTTGCATCAAACCAAGGCCCCGCATGACCAACAAAGCCTATTCTTGGTTTGGCGATATGTGCTAACGCCTTTGGTTCACTCTGAATAGGCTGTATTGCCAAAGCTGTTGCATTCGGCACATGATAAACATGTGCATCACTACCACGCCAAGCCACTGCCCGCTTATACAGAGCCTGAGTAACCGTTAAGACAATATCTGCATGTTTTACACATTTTTCCTGCAATGCTTTCATCTCATCATTCGCATGAAACACAGCCCAATCTTCCGTCCAGTCAAACACAACTTTTGTTTTTTGCTGCAAAACACTCACCATAGCAAAATCATATGGATGGTAAAAAATACTCACCCAGTTACCACGACCATGTAATAAGCTTGAAATTCCATTGGCTACTCTTTTTCGATTAAAGTCCCGAACACACGCTACCCTTTCAAGTGGTACGCATAAGGCTTTTTGAATGACATGAACCTTGCCATGTTGCTCAAGACCATGTGATTTCTCACCTCGCCACCAAGCAGCATGTCGATCCAAATATAATACTTTGTTCACATCTTCTCGTTTAGACAAGGCATAGGGAAGCCACTGCTTTCTCGCCCAGCGGGTATCACCCCATGCTTCTTTAGACACAATAAGAAAGTTATATTTATTCACCAACTTTCTTTTCCAACGTTAAAATCATCCAATAGGGATAGTGCTTAAACCAAGGCACACATGACCAAAGCCTATCCGCCTTGGGCGACTCCAAAAGGTTTTGTAACCATGGTAGCCTAGACAACCACTGCGGAAAAATATAACGCACACCATCTTGCCGTGTGACTTCAAACCCTGCCTGCTCAAACATTTTTTTAAAGTCTTGAACAAGCATAAACCGATGCTCAAAACCATGGATTTCAACAGGTGTCATTTCTCGGTAATGTTCATCAGCATCACAATAGTAAGGGCGCTTTTCACGCCACATTTCATACCGTGATCTCAGGGTTACATTGGGCACAGAAATAATCCAATGACCACCATCCCTTAGAACACGAAAAACTTCTTCCATCATCAAACGCATGTCAGGTACATGTTCCAAGACTTCCATGCTAATCACTGTGTCAAACTGGTTATCCTCAAAGGGCAACCTCGTTCCATCAGCCACCATAACATTCAAATGCTTATCTTGGGCAAGTGCCAAGCGCTCAGTGTTTAAGTCAACACCAAAGCCTTGGTAGCCAAGCTCCTGCAACAGTGCACCTTCACCGCAGCCAATATCAAGGCATATTCCATGTTTGGGGTGCAGCGCCCTTACCCAATACGCCATGCGTTGCAGCAAAGCAGTTGGCCATGCGCCTTTCACATAGCGGTCTGGAGAAGCATGACCCAATGGCTGAATATCTGTCATTTACTCTTAACCATAGTAACAAGTTGCATCATAAAATCTCTCTCCCTTAGCCATGTTATCATCAGCCAAACACTCAAATAAAGAAAGCCAATAAGCAATACTCCTAACTTTGGCACCAATAAAGCTATAAACCATGTGAACACAAATGCGCTAAACCCTGGCATCGTACCTGATAGAATTTGCCTAACAAAAGAGGTATAACCTCCGACCAGCTCAGTTTGAACAGCCCGCATATGTAGCGCCAAACTTAAACAGTAAACCAATAATAATACAATCGCTGCTCCAACCAAACCAAACCCATACACAGCGGGTAAAATCAAGACTCCAAACAATGTGAACTCAATCCATTTCATCTTATGCATCACCGCAGTTCTTTTTCTGGCCATCAAAACAGGACCAAACACAGTCGCCACTCCACGCACCCAACCCATACACAATAAAACAACAAAAACAGAAGCCGCAGGCAACCATTTTTCCCCAAGCACAAAGCCAATGAGTGCCTCAGGAAACAAAAGCACAAAACAAACGACTGGTGTTAATATTCCCGCCATTAATCGCACACTTAAACCCAGTATATATTGAATTCGTTGAACATCATCCTGTATTTCCGAGAGTGCTGGAAACATCACCATATTAAATATTTGCACCAACTGGTTGGTTAAGATTGCCGCAAGGGTAAACGCCACGCCATAGTAGCCAAGTTGATCCACGCCCATGATTTTTCCGACCACCATGTCATCCAAGTTTGTCATGGCAAAAACCAAAATACCTGATCCCATCAAGTGACCACCATAGCGCCATATTTCTAGGGCAGAAGTACGACTAAACTGACCTGATGGACGAAAGTGATGCAAGAAATAAGACAGCACTGAGGATGCCAAAACGCCTGCGATAATACCCCAAAGAATAGACTCCGCACTGGCTTGCCAATAGATAACCAATAAAATTGATACTATGGTCTGTACCGTTTCTCGTGTGAAATCAATATAGGTTTTTTGTTTAAAGCTTAGTTCTTTTTTTAGCAGTACCAAGCCAAGGCTCTCAAAACCTTGAATGAAAGGGATCAATGCCGCCCACTGGAGCAACACTTGCAATTGAGGGCTTTCAAAAAAAACTGCCGCAAATGGCGCAAGCAACCAGCACAACAATGCAAGCACCAAGCCCCGAACCCAGTTCATATGCAATGCTGTATGCAAGAAAGCGGGTGTTGGGTTTACTTTCTGGATAACCGAGGCTGATGTTCCAGTATCCGATAGCACCCACATGCTACTAACAACTAAGGTTACAAGCGTGATTAAACCAAAGTCAGACGGTAGCAAAAAGTGTGCTAAAAAAGTTAGCCGGAATAATCCAATGATTCGTGAAAACCCAAATGCCAAACCAACCCATAGACCTGCACGAAATACACGGCTTGACAGGCTCATGGGTTACTACCTCCTCCCAAAGAGAGTATCAATCACCCGTAGCTATGCGATCAACAAGCTGTTTCACCGTGGGGATAAAGCCATTTTTGTAGAATGGGTCTTGGGCGAATTTATATGCCGCATGACCTGAGAACATCAAATTATGCTCGGGTGCATCACCATAGGCTGAGCGCAGCAAGGTTTTTTGAATGCAATAACTTCTTGGGTCTGCCTTGCGACCTGTGGTTCCCTTTTCATTATCCGCCCAATTGCTAAACTTGCACTGCGACAAACAACCCATGCAGTCCAACTGATCTTTACGGATTTCAGCAGCTTTCTCTTCCGTCACAAACACAAAAGTTGAATCTGGTGTTGGCAAAGCCTTGGTAAAGCCTTCAGCTATCCACTTATCTGCGCTGGCTTTACCTTCAGGCGTTAAATATACCACACGATTTCTTGGCCCATAAGTAAAGGGAACCGTATGATTATCCGCATGTTCAGGATGATCGGTAAATGCAACCTGCCGCTCAGAACGCGCATATAACTCATCCAAAAAAGCATTGCGCACAGCTGATGAATAAAAGCCTGTGGGTGAGAATGGGTTCAAAGCAACATCACCTTCTTTTAAGCTTAGCAATGTTGGCCCCCATGAGTCTCGAACTGGGCTTTCTTGCGTTAGAAGCGGGCGAGTGCCAAATTGAAAGGCAATAGGCGCAACAGCGGGGTCAACCATCCAATCTGCCCACTCTCGCAAATACCATACCCCACCAGCCATGATAATTGGTGTATTTTCCAAGCCAAACTTATTCATGGTTGCACGCAGCTCTTTCACCCGTGGATAAGGGTCTTGCGGTTGGTCAAAGCGCTCCGTGTTGGACAAGCCATTGTGCCCACCTGCAAGCCAGGGGTCTTCATACACCACACCACCCAGCAAATCGGGAGCCTTGCGGTATGAGCGAAGCCAAAGCGCGCGAAAAGCACGGGCTGATGAAATAATAGGATAATAATGAACACCATATTGTACTGCAATTTCTGCAAGCTTGAATGGCATACCCGCACCACAAGTTACTCCGTGTACAATGCCTTTGGCTTCCTTGAGTATGCCATGAAGCACCTGCTGCGCTCCACCCATCTCCCAAAGCACATTGACATGCAGCCTGCCATTTCCATCCGCAATATCGTGCGCTTGCCTTAGCTGGGTTAAACC
Source organism: Ghiorsea sp. (assembly GCA_026982535.1). Taxonomy (GTDB): domain Bacteria; phylum Pseudomonadota; class Zetaproteobacteria; order Mariprofundales; family Mariprofundaceae; genus Ghiorsea. The sequence goes on from JALSGX010000184.1 coordinate 4,915, forward strand.
ACCTTCGATGCCAAACTGAACCAACTCCTTAAAACGCTCCTTTCGGTTTCTTCCCTTATATTCAACAGGTATAATATTACCATGCTCATCATGGCGGCTTGCATTCACCGCCGACACCGTGCCTATGCCACCTGCCTTCGCCCATTCTCCTGAAGTTAAACCTGTTGAAATACCAACACCCTTTCCACCTTCAATTAACGGCAACACCTCTTTACCTGAAAAAACCATGGATTCTAAATTGAATGACATAAATACACCTTATCCAAACTTGTAGGTCGCTTCCCCTTTTGTTCTGTAGGGCAAAAAAGGGTTGAAATCAACATATTGCAAGCGCACAGAATAAACACTCCACACAAAATGAGCAAGCCACTTAGAGCAATGCAACATATTCCGCAACCCCCCTGCAATCACAACGCACCTGTTGACGCCACAAAAAAACAACCGCAATCTCACCCTGAACTTTTGAAGAAAAAATCAACACACTTTGACCCACACAAGCAGGAGCCTCACCATGACAAGCAACCAACAGCGCACCGCTCTACAACGCCAAATCTGGCAAATCGCCAATGATGTCCGAGGCGCCGTCGATGGTTGGGATTTCAAGCAATATGTACTCGGCACACTTTTTTACCGCTTTATCAGCGAAAACTTTGCCAACTATATCGAAGGCGGTGATGACAGCATCCGCTATGCCGAACTCCCCGATGATGTGATCACGGACGACATCAAGGACGATGCTGTTAAAACCAAGGGCTACTTTATCTACCCCAGCCAATTGTTTGCCAATGTGGTGAAACATGCGCATACCAACGAAAGCCTGAATACTGATCTGGCAAAAATATTCTCAGACATTGAAGCCTCCGCCAGCGGCTACCCCTCCGAAGACGACATCAAAGGCCTGTTTGCCGATTTTGATACCACCAGCAACCGCCTGGGTCATACAGTCAAAGACAAAAACAACCGCCTTGCTGCCGTGCTCAAAGGCGTGGCAGGGCTAGACTTTGGCAATTTTGAAGACAACCACATCGACTTATTCGGCGATGCCTACGAGTTCCTGATTGGCAACTACGCCGCCAATGCGGGTAAATCCGGCGGTGAGTTTTTCACTCCCACCCATGTCTCCAGGCTGATTGCACAAATCGCCATGCACAAGCAAACCAGCGTCAACAAAATCTTTGATCCTGCCTGCGGCTCTGGCTCATTATTGTTGCAAGCCAAAAAACACTTCGATGCCCATACCATTGAAGAGGGCTTCTTCGGTCAGGAAATCAACCACACCACCTACAACCTGGCGCGGATGAACATGTTTTTGCACAACATCAACTACGACAAGTTCAGCATCAAGCTGGGCAACACCCTGATCGAGCCCCATTTTGCAGAGGACAAACCCTTTGACGCCATCGTCTCCAACCCGCCCTACTCGGTCAAATGGATAGGCAGCGATGACCCCACGCTGATCAATGACGACCGCTTTGCCCCCGCAGGTGTGTTGCCGCCCAAATCCAAGGCAGACTTCGCCTTTGTGCTACACGCCTTGCATTACTTATCCAGCAAGGGGCGTGCTGCCATTGTCTGTTTCCCTGGCATTTTCTATCGTGGTGGCGCCGAGAAAAAAATCCGCCAATATCTGGTGGATAACAACTATGTCGAAACCGTGATTTCACTCGCGCCTAATCTGTTTTACGGCACCACCATTGCCGTCAATATCCTGGTGCTCTCCAAACACAAAAGCGACACCACCACCCAGTTCATCGATGCCAGCGGCGAGGATTTCTTCAAAAAAGAAACCAACAACAATGTGCTCACCGACCAGCATATTGAAAAAATCATGGCAATGTTTGATAGCAAGGAAACGGTCGAACACATTGCCGAAACCGTGGACAACAGCAAAATTGCTGATAACGACTACAACCTCTCCGTCAGCGCCTATGTCGAGCCCAAAGACACCCGTGAAGTGATTGATATCGTGGCACTTAATGCTGAAATCAAAACCACCGTCGCCAAAATCGACCAGCTACGAGCCGAGATTGATGCGATTGTGGCGGAGATTGAGGCGGGGGCAGAATGAAAGATAAGCCCGTTTCACTGACTCAAACACCCGAAGGCTATGGCGATTGGCTGGCTGAACTGAAGAACAGGATTCACACTGCCAGACAGCGTGCAACACTGGCGGTTAACCGTGAATTGATCCTGCTCTATTGGCAGATCGGAAAGGATATTTTGGCGCGGCAAAATGCTCAGGGATGGGGGGCAAAGGTTATCGAACGACTGGCGCATGATTTGACGACCGCCTTTCCCGATATGAAAGGCTTTTCTTCACGCAACCTCAAATATATGCGCGCATTTGCTGAAGCATGGACGGATGAACAGATTGTGCAACAGGCTGTTGCACAATTACCCTGGGGTCACAATCTGGTGTTGCTGACCAAGTTGAAAAAGCATGAAGAACGCGTGGCGTATGCTCAAAAAGCACTTGAACACGGTTGGTCACGCAATGTGCTGGTCATGCAGATTGAAACGGGGCTTCTTGAGCGCGAAGGCGCTGCTGTGACCAATTTTGAGCAGCGCTTGCCCAAGCCTCAATCCGACCTTGCCCGCGAATCGTTGAAAGACCCCTACCGTTTTGATTTTCTGGGGCTGACTGCCGAAGCTCAGGAGCGCGACATTGAGCAGGCATTGGTACGCCATGTGACTGAATTTCTGCTGGAGTTGGGTGCGGGTTTTGCCTTTGTCGGCAAGCAGGTGCATCTGGAAGTCGGGGGCGATGATTTCTTTATCGACTTGCTGTTTTACCACTTGAAGTTGCGCTGTTATGTGGTGATTGAACTGAAGACTGGTGATTTCAAGCCCGAACACCTCGGTCAGTTGGGATTTTATCTCACTGCTGTGGATCGTCAGCTCAAAGCAGAAGAAGATCAGCCCACCATTGGCTTATTGCTGTGCAAGAGCAAAAACAAAGTGGTGGCAGAATATGCACTGGGTGACAAAACTCAGCCCATGGGCATTGCAGAATACAAGTTGCAAGAGGCTTTGCCTGAGCATTTGGAGAGCAATTTGCCCAGCATCGAACAAATTGAACGGGAATTGCGGAGGGATAAGGCGTGAGTGAGTTGGAACCACAGAACACACAGAAGAATAGATTTTTGGAAAAGCTGCTGGATGGGGCTGAGGTGGCGTGGTTGCCGCTGGGGGAGGTTGCGGAAACTTATGGCGGGCTTACAGGTAAAAATAAAAAGGACTTTGAAGATGGGAATACAAAATATATATCATATAAAAACATTTTTGGAAATATCCAAATAGATTTTGACGATCTTTCACTGGTTAGAGTATTAGAGAAAGAGAATCAGAATGATGTGAGATATGGTGATGTTTTGTTTACAGGCTCCTCCGAAACTGCAGTTGAAGCAGGCATGTCTTCCGCTGTTACAATATATTTTTCTGAAAAAGTTTATTTGAATAGTTTTTCTTTTGGTGTTCGTTTCAATGACAATATTACATTGATACCAGAGTTTTCTAAATATTTGTTTCGTAGTAGTTTGATGCGTCGTGAAATTGCTAAAACAGCAAGTGGTGTGACTCGTTTTAATATCTCTAAAGCACGCTTCAAAAAACTAAAAGTCCCCATCCCCTGCCCAAGCGAGCCAGAGAGGTCGCTGGCGATACAGGGGGAGATTGTGCGGATTCTGGACGCTTTCACCGAGCTGACCGCCGAGCTGACCGCCGAGCTGACCGCCGAGCTGACCGCCGAGCTGACCGCCGAGCTGACCGCCCGCAAAAAACAATACAACCATTACCGCGACCAACTGCTGACCTTTGAAGAGGGGGAAGTGGAGTGGAAGATGTTGGGGGAGGTGGCAGAATATTCAAAAACGCGGATTTCATTTGAACAGCTTGATCATACAAACTATGTGGGCGTAGATAATTTACTGCAAAACCGAGCTGGAAAAGCTGAATCCAACCATGTCCCAACTTCAGGAAACCTAACAGCATACAGCGAGGGTGATACTTTAATTGGCAATATACGCCCTTACCTGAAAAAAATATGGTATGCCGACCGTGTTGGCGGTGCAAACGGTGATGTTCTCGTTATTCACCCAACAGACAAAAAGATTGATTCTCGATATATTTATCAAGTCTTGGCTGACGAAAAATTTTTCAATTACAGTATGAAACATGCCAAAGGGGCTAAAATGCCTCGCGGAAACAAGCCTAAAATTATGGAATATTCAGTCCCCGTTCCGTACCCAAATGACCCTGAAAAATCCCTCGCCGAACAAGCCCGCATTGTCGCCATTCTCGATAAGTTCGATGCGCTGACCACCTCGCTAACCGAAGGCTTGCCGCGTGAAATTGAGCTGCGCCAGAAACAATATGAATACTATCGCGATCTGCTGCTCAGCTTCCCCAAGCCAGATGAGACCAAGGGTGAGAAGGTTGGTGGACTTGGTGGACCGGGTGGACCGGGTGGACCGGGTGGATCTGGTGGAGAGCAGCTAGAATCGTCCACACTGTCCACTTTGTCCACCAAGTCCACCCTTTAAAAAGGAGCGAGTGATGTCTGAGCTGATTCCAACGCATGGCGGTTATCGCAAGCTGAAAAGCTTTCAGGTGGCGCAGCTGTGTTATGACATCACGGTGCGTTTTTGTGACAAGTATATCGACCGCTTCAGCCGAACCAGGGATCAGATGGTGCAGGCGGCACGGTCGGGCGTGCAGAATATCGCAGAGGGCTCGCAGGCATCAGCGACCTCGAAAAAAACAGAACTGAAACTGACCCAGGTGGCACGCGCCAGCTTGGAAGAGCTAAAACTGGATTATGAAGATTTTTTGCGGCAACGCGGGTTGCCGCAGTGGGAACGGGAAAATCCGCTACGACAAGCGCTGATCGATCGACGCTGTCAAACTGCTGACGAAGTGGCCGCCTGGATTGTGGAGATGGTGAGGAAAGGTGGCCCGAGTGAACAAGCTAGGCAGATTCACCAGTCGTCCTCCCTGTCCATTGCGTCCACGCTGTCCACCAAAGTTTATCCCGAGTTCTCGGCGAACGCCGCATTGGTTTTGCTGGCAGTGGCTTGTGCTCTTCTCGACCGCCAAGTTGAACGACTGGCACAGGATTTTGAGAACGAGGGCGGTTTTACGGAACGGCTGTATCGGGTGCGCAGTAAAAAACGGAGAGGCCGAACATGATTGATTACACTACACCCATCGCAGAATCCAACAATTTCATCGTTCTTGATCGATACAGCAAAGACTGGAAGGTGGCAGAGAGCTACCAGTCTGAGGCGGATCTGGAACATGAGCTTGTGCAGGATCTGAAAAATCAGGGTTATGAATTTTTACCAGAGCTGACCACCCCAAATGCCATGCTCGCCAATGTGCGGGTGCAGTTGCAGGCACTCAACAAGGTGCAGTTTTCGGACAGCGAGTGGCGGCGCTTTGTTGAGGAATATCTGGATAACCCCAGTGATGGCATTGTGGATAAAACCCGCAAGGTTCATGATGATTATATCTTTGATTTTGTGTTTGACGATGGCCATATCCAGAACATCTATTTGCTGGATAAAAATAACATCGCCCGCAACAAGGTGCAGGTGATTCGTCAGTTTGCGCAAAGAGGCACGCACGCCAACCGCTATGATGTGACGATTCTGGTCAATGGTTTGCCTTTGGTGCAGGTGGAGCTGAAAAAACGCGGCGTGGCGATTCGGGAAGCGTTTAATCAAATCCACCGCTACAGCAAGGAGAGCTTTAATGCAGCGCACTCATTGTTCAAGTATTTGCAGTTGTTTGTGATTTCCAATGGCACGGACACTCGTTATTTTGCCAATACCACCAAACGCGATAAAAACAGCTTCGACTTCACCATGCACTGGGCGAAGAAGGACAATAGCCCAATCAAAGACCTGAAAGACTTTACCGCCACCTTTTTTCAGAAAAATACCCTGCTCCATGTGCTGCTTACCTATTCCGTATTTGATGTGAACAATACGCTATTGGTGATGCGCCCTTACCAAATTGCCGCCACCGAGCGCATCTTGTGGAAGATAAAAAGCACCTTTGCCGCCAAAAACTGGAGCAAGCCGGAAAGCGGGGGGTATATCTGGCATACCACAGGCTCAGGCAAAACTCTGACCAGCTTCAAGGCAGCACGGCTGGCGACCGAGCTGGATTTTATCGACAAGGTGTTTTTTGTGGTCGATAGAAAAGACCTCGACTACCAGACCATGAAGGAGTATCAGCGTTTTTCGCCGGACAGCGTCAATGGCTCCGAAAGCACTGCGGGCTTAAAACGCAATTTAAGCAAGGACGACAACAAGATCATCGTCACCACCATCCAGAAGCTCAACAACCTGATGAAAAGTGAGAACGCTCTGGCGGTTTACGGGCAGCAAGTGGTGTTTATTTTTGATGAATGCCACCGCAGCCAGTTTGGCGAGGCGCAGAAGAACCTGAAAAAGAAGTTCAAGCGCTATTACCAATTTGGCTTTACTGGCACGCCAATTTTTCCACAGAATGCTTTGGGCGCAGAGACCACTGCCAGTGTGTTTGGCAGAGAGCTACACGCCTATGTGATTACCGATGCCATTCGGGATGAGAAGGTGCTGAAGTTCAAGGTGGACTACAATGATGTGCGCCCGCGGTTTAAGGCGATTGAGACGGAAACGGATGAAAAGAAACTGAGCGCAGCAGAAAACAAGCAGGCGTTGCTGCATCCTGAGCGTATTGCCGAAATATCCCAATATATTCTAAAGCATTTTCATCAAAAGACCCATCGCCTGCAAGCTGGCAGCAAAGGCTTTAATGCCATGTTTGCGGTGAGCAGTGTCGATGCCGCCAAACGCTATTACAAAACCCTGCGTTCATTGCAGGCAGACAGCGACAAGCCGCTGAGTATTGCGACCATTTTTTCGTTTGCAGCCAATGAAGCACAGGATGCCGTGGGTGATATTGCCGATGAAAGCTTTGAAGTATCGGCAATGAACAGCAGCGCCAAGGCGTTTCTGGATGCTG
>JALSGX010000185.1 GCA_026982535.1 Ghiorsea sp.
TGGTCAGCCACTTGGTTGGTCTCAATCATCGGCTTTTTTATTGCTTTTGGCTATTGGATCGGTGCCACCATCAAATCCCTTGGCGAAGTACCAACAACCTTTGGCTCCAGTCGTTGGGCAACATCTGCTGACCTGAGCAAGCATAACCTGCTTGGCACAAGCGGCATTCGCCTTGGTGAAGTCTTTAACGGCACACAAGATCAGGCGATTTCTTATAAAGGTGACAGTCATGCAATTACAGTTGCACCAACCCGTACTGGCAAAGGCACCACGCAAATCATCAATAATCTTTTGACTTATCAAGGTTCAGTTTTGGTGATTGATCCCAAGGGTGAAAACGCCCTGATTACTGCCAAAGCTCGCAAAAACATGGGTCAAGATGTTTGCATCGTTGACCCGTGGGGCATTGCTCAAGTCGAGGGCATTGAAACAGCAAAGTTTAATCCGCTGGATTGGCTGCAAGCTGGTGATGTAGATATCACCGAAAACGCCATGCTCTTGGCTGATGCATTGGTAATATCTGATGATAACGGTGACAAGTTCTGGATGGAAGAAGCCAAAGCCTTATTGCAAGGGTTTATCCTTTATGCGGCAACTGATGAGCATGAGGCTGGACAACGTAACCTTGGTCGTGTGCGTGATTTGTCATTAATGGATGGTGATGATTTGAAAGAATTGTTCAAGCGTATGATGCAATCCCCGCATCATGTGGTGGCCAGCACCGGCGCGCGGTCTTTGCAAAAAGATGAAAAGTTGCTCTCCAATGTGATGGCGTCAATGCAAGCACAAACGCACTTTTTAGATAGCGCGCGCATTCGTGAAAGCCTCTCAGCCTCTGATTTTAAATTCGAGGATTTGAAAACCAAAAAACTGTCGATCTATTTGGTGTTACCAGCCGACCGGATGCATACCTTCAATCGGTGGTCACGTTTGTTGATTCAAGCAGCTATTACGGTGAATGCTCGCAACATTGCTGATATGCCTGAAAAGCCGGTGCTATTCATCTTGGATGAAATGCCAGCATTAGGTAGAATGCCAGTGATTGAGCAAGCCTATGGCTTAATGGCAGGATTTGGTATGCAGCTTTGGGGCTTTGTGCAGGATTTAAGCCAGTTAGAGCGCATCTATGGCAAGGGGTGGCAGTCATTTATCGCCAACTCGGGCATGATCAACTATTTTGGCTCTACTGATAGGATGACCGCTGAATATTTCTCGGCCCTTTGCGGAGAAACCACAGTGTGGAATTTCTCCTCGGCGCTCTCCAAAACCTTTGGCACCAGCTCAGGCAATGGCGGCATGTCTACATCTGACTCAAGCTCAGGAACAGACACAAGGGCAGCCACGCAACGAAAATTGGCCTATCCAGACGAGCTGATGCGCATGCATAAGGTCAAGCAGTTGGTATTTATCGACAATATGTATCCTTTGCTGGCCATCAAAACCCCGTGGTTTGAGGATGATGACCTGAAAGCAAAGGGCGTTAATCTGCACGATTAAAACCACCTGTTGGGCGGGGTTAACCTCGCCCAATATTCTCTCTTCTTCGAAAAAGGAAACATCATGTCACATGACGTTGAAACCGAACTTTGGAATCTTTGGTTCGAATTGGATCAAATGCAATGCGCTACCCATTACTATTCTGATTTAAAGCCAACGGCTGAAAATTACAAAGATCAATGGCAGTATTTTTGTCACCAAAGCGACCAA
>JALSGX010000186.1 GCA_026982535.1 Ghiorsea sp.
TGTGTTCTGGGGCTAAACCTGCCCACTGCACATCATCAATCGTACCCAACACGGGTAATTTGTATTTCCGCACCGCTTGCGAACTGGCTAAAATTAACATGGCTGCACCATCAGTGATTTGCGCAGAATTGCCTGCTGTGACCATGCCATATTTTCTGTCAAACACAGGGCGAAGCTTGGCTAGTGATTCCAGACTGGAATCAGGGCGCACACCATCATCATGGTCATACACTTTGCCTTGTTTATCCACGATAGACACGATTTCATCCTGCAAACCACGGCTTTCCATGCCCGATACCACTTTAAGGTGACTTTCCACCGCAAAAGCATCCATGCTTTCTCGGTTAATGTTGTATTTATAAGCCAAATTTTCTGCGGTTTGCCCCATGCTTAGTCCAACAACTGGGTCGCTCAACCCTTTGAGTATGCCAATAATGGGCGCAAAATATGCAGGTTTGAGCTTGGTTAATGCTGAAAGCTTTTGCGGCATGGTTTTGCATCGTTGCCAATCACTTAACCAATCCGTTAAACCATGGCTAAACAGCAAAGGTGCGCGACTCATCACTTCCGTACCCCCTGCAAGAATCAAGTCGGATTCACCTGCCTGAATTTTAAGCCTTGCCGCATCAAGCGACTGCATACCTGATGCACAATTACGTTGCACCGTCCACGCAGGCACTTCTTTGCCGCAGCCCAAACGCAGCGCAATGATACGCGCAATATTCATTTCATCAGGCTCAGGCATCACACAACCCATAATCACTTCATCAAAGTCACTGGGCTTGAATGGCTGACGCATCAACAAACTTCGCCCTGCATACACTGCCAAATCGGCTGCCGCAAATGCGCCACGTTTGCCCCGTGCTTTCAAAAATGGGGTGCGTAACCCATCCACCACATACACTTTGCGTTTGCTCATGCCCGCACCTCCTCTGGCGCAAAATCATCCACTGCAATCACCTGACGGCGCAGCTCCAACCATGTTTGAAGTTGCTCATACTCTGCTTGGCTAATCACCTTATCCTTCAAGGCTTGTTGAAGTGTGTCCGCAACCGCACCCACTTTGATGGAAGCCCGTCCATACTTATCTTTAAGTGTTTTCACCAAAGGTTCACATGCCAATGTTTGCACCAAAGCCTGCTCCAATTGCGCCAATGCTTCATCATCAGCTTGTGGCACGAACACACCTTGTTTGAGCACTTGCCTCACCTCACCATTTTGCATGGCTCCACGGGTTAAACTGTGCAACACTTTATCAGATACAGGCTGATGTTTGCCACCCAAAGGAAACAACATCCAAAGCCAAGCTTTACCCAACCAAGCCATAGGATAATTGCGTAATGCCGCCATCAAAGCCTGTTCCGTGCGATACATTTCTTGTTGTACTGCGGCTTGGGCAAGCGCACGTTCTGATTCAGGCTCACCTTGGTCAGCATACCATTTGAGCACTGCCGATGCCTGATAAAGCCCGCTCAAAGCATCTGCCAATCGACCAGACAACGATTCGGAAAATTTAAGTTTTCCACCCAAAACCACCATAGACATATCAGCTATATAAGAGAATATAGCACTTAGCCGATTGATGGCATGGTATGATGGTTTCAGTGAACTTTGTGGCACAGATGATGGCACAACTGAAAACCAAGCAAAACGCAATGCACGAAACTTACCCGTCGCCAAGCTGCCGATATGCCGCCACAACG
>JALSGX010000187.1 GCA_026982535.1 Ghiorsea sp.
CAAACCTGCCATAAGAGAACCTACGGTAAGCACTTCATCAATATCATGCAGCTCAAGCGCGTTATGCAAAGCTTGTGCATCATCACCCAACTCCAACATATCGCCGATAATAGCCACCCTATAACCGTCCAATGCTGCCAAAGTATCCAACGCTGCTTGCATGGATGTCGGATTGGCATTGTAAGCATCATCAATCAGGGTAAATGTTGGCAGCTGCACGATGCTCATGCGCCCTTCGACGGGTTGCCACGATTGCAATACATCAGCAATGGCTTGCAGCGAACATGTTTTAGCCAAATCCTTCAACACACCAAAGGCAACGGTTGTCGTCAGCGCCATATCTTCTGCCCAATGCTTGGCAGGCAACGCTAAATCAAAGCTTACGTGTTCCCCATCGTATTCAAGTGTCAAACATCTACCATCCAACTGCCAACGCACAGCTTCATCATCATCCATGCTTAAACTTGGCTGCGCCGATGAAAAACCAACCGCATCAAAATGCCCTGCCACACCAGCACCCAAAACGCTCCAGCCATCTTGCATCAAGTGAGTTAATAGTTGCGATTTTTCGCGTGCCACACCTTCAAGCCCACCCAAACCTTCCGCATGGGCTTGGCTCAAACCTGTCACAATCGCAACATCAGGTTGCACAATTTCAGACAAGCGCAACATCTCACCCTGCTCACTGATACCACACTCAATCAAAGCAACATCAGCGTTCATTTGAATGCTCAATAATGTTTTCGGCACACCAATCAAATTGTTTAAATTTTTCGGTGTCGCTGCCACCTCTAACCCCAAACCACGCAATACATATTCCAGCATGGAGCGCACCGTGGTTTTGCCGTATGAGCCTGTAATGGCAACGACTTTGGTGTGGGTTAAACGGCTGCGGTAAAAATTCGCAATATCACCCAGTGATTGCAATGTATCTTTCACTTCAAGCTGTGGTGTACCCAAAGCTTGCCATGTTTCTACACCTTGCTTATCCCCAATCAATGCTACCGCCCTATCTGCCACTTGATGTGCGTGGCTATGACCATCAAAATTAGGCCCGCGCAAAGCAAGAAAAGCATGACCTTCCGAGAAATCGCGGGTGTCTGTGCCAATGCCTTCAACAGCTTCTGCCAAGGTATCTTTAACCCACTCGCCTTGGGATGCCAATGCCAATTCTTCACCCGTTAAGCGCATGATTGCACCTCTGCTGCTGCCAAAGCTTTGAGTGCTTCTGCTTTGTCGCTCCAAGGAAGGCGGTTACCTTTGGTTTCTAAATAAGATTCATGTCCTTTACCCGCAATCACCAACACATCTTGCGGCAACAACGAACCCACAGCTTGGCTAATCGCCAATGACCTATCCTCAACCACATGTATCTTCTCTGGATAATGCACACCAGCCAATACATCGGCTGCTATATCGCTTTGTTGCTCATCTCTTGGATTGTCAGACGTAAGCCAACATTCATCAGCAAATTGCTCTGCGACCGCACCCATTTCAGGGCGTTTACTTTTATCTCGATTACCGCCACAGCCAAACACCAATAACAACTGATGAGATGTAAGTTTACGCGCACTGGTTAAACACCGCTGCAAACCTTCTGCGGTGTGGGCATAATCAATATACACTTGTTCGGAAACAGGCTCTAAACGCCCCAATGGCGTAGATAAATGCTGCGCAAGATGAGGGATTTTCACTAGCGGTA
>JALSGX010000188.1 GCA_026982535.1 Ghiorsea sp.
GCTAAAAGGCAAGCCTATGCTAGATAGCGTTCACCCAGATTCAAGGGAGTTCGTGAAAGAACGAACCAAGCAGCTTAAAGAAAATCAGAAAACACTGGCGATTACTGAAGAAAAGTTTCTGCGTCTGGATGGTTCCACCTTTATTGCTGAGGTGAGTGCATCGTCTATTGTATTTGATGGTAAACCATCCCATTTGATTACCATTCGTGACATTACAGAACTCAAGCGGCTTGAGCAGGAGCAGAAGGAGCATGAGCAACAATTGGCGCAGATGCAACGGCTGGAGTCTTTAGGTATATTGGCTGGTGGCATAGCTCATGATTTCAACAACTTGCTAACTGTGATTTCTGGCAATGCTGAGTTACTTCGGCTTGCTGTTGCGGAAGATGAAATAACAGGTAAATATATTGATCATATTGACCAAAGTTGCGATCACGCAGCAGATTTATGTCGGCAAATGTTGGCGTATGCAGGTAAAGGAAGGCTTGTTGTGGGCAAGGTTGATTTAAGTGCAATCATCAAGTCTATGGGTTCGCTGATAGAGGCATCGGCTGGTTGCAATGTGCAAATCCACATGGATGGGCTGGATACTTCTGTTGCCAAGGTGGAGGCTGATGTATCGCAAATCAAGCAGGTTGTGCTGAACTTTATTGTCAACGCTGTTGATGCTATTGGTGCCAAGCAAGGCGAAATTCATTTGCGTACCTATACCACCTATGTTGATACACAAAAGTTGAAGACACTGTTCAATGGCCAAGATATTCAGGCAGGGGAATATACTGTATTTGAAATTACGGATACAGGCTGTGGTATCCCCAAGGCTTTGCGTGAAAAAATATTCGATCCTTTTGTGACCACCAAGGCAACAGGTTCAGGTCTGGGTCTATCTGCTGTGCTTGGTATTGTTCAAGCACACAAGGGTGGGTTGGAACTGCGCTCTAAAGAGGGTGTGGGTACGAGGTTTCGCATGTATCTTCCTGCTTTGGAGGAAGAGCAGCAGCCTGCTTCGCATGCGATGGAAGCACATGAAGCTGAAGCCTGGAGTGGCGATGGCTTGGTGTTGGTGGTGGATGATGAAGTGATGGTACGGGAAGTGTTGGAGGCGTATGTTCAGGCGTTGGGATTTGAGGTGGTTACTGCATGTGATGGTGAACAAGCACTGGCATGGTTTCAAAAGCATCATCCAAGCCTGACTGCCGTGGTGATGGATGTGACCATGCCTCATATGGGTGGTGTGGAAGCCATGATGAAGATGCGCGCCATTGATGATAGTATTCCCATTGTTTTGGTATCAGGCTATACCAATAAGGAAGTGGGCGGTGAAGCTGAAGTTCGCCCTGATGGCTTTATGTATAAGCCTTTTCAGATAGAGGATGTTCAAAAAACACTGTATCAGGCTATAAGGAAATCATGATGATAAATATTGCAGATTTGATGGAAACAAGTGGAGTGAAGTTTGGCACTTCAGGCGCAAGAGGCTTGGTTTGTGATATGACCGACCGCGTATGTTTTACCTATACCTTGGCCTTTCTCCATCATGTGTTGGCAAGCGGTAGTGTGAAGCAAGGTGGCAAGGTTGCTGTGGCGGGTGACTACCGCCCTAGCACGCCCCGTATTATGGAAGCTGTTGGGCTTGCTATTCAACAGGCTGGATTTGTGCCTGTTCACTGTGGTTTTGTGCCCACACCCGCATTGGCAGCGTATGCTATGGCGCGTCATATGCCCTGTATTATGGTTACGGGAAGTCATATCCCAGATGATCGCAATGGTATTAAATTTTATAAGCCCGAAGGTGAAATCCTTAAAGATGATGAACAAAGCATGTGCTCACGCTCAGTTGAGTTTGATATGACCTTGTTTGATGCGAATGGACAAAAAACATGTGATGTGGTTTGGGCAGAAAAAAACCAAGATGCCTACACGGAGTTTGTCGCACGATATACGCGCTTCTTGCCACAAGATTGTTTGAAAGGTCAACGCGTTGGAGTCTATGAACACTCTTCTGTCGCTAGAGAAGTTCTGGCTGATATTATCAAAGGTTTGGGTGCAGATGTGGTGTTGCTTGGGCGCTCCGATACTTTTATTCCTGTGGACACTGAAGCTGTGCGTGAAGAAGATGTGGAGCTTGCCAAAGCCTGGGCAGATGAATATCAGTTGGACTGTATTATTTCTGCTGATGGTGATGGTGATAGACCGTTGGTGAGCGATGAACACGGTGTGTGGTTGCGTGGTGATGTGTTGGGGATTGTGTGTGCCAGACAACTGGGCGCAGCGCATGTGGTAACACCTGTAAGTTGTAATTCAGCGGTTGAAAAGAGCGGTTATTTTGCATCGGTGCATCGTACACGCATTGGCTCACCTTTTGTGATAGAAGTGATGAACGCATTATTAAAGGCAGGTAAAACACAAGTTGTGGGCTATGAAGCTAATGGTGGTTTTTTCACAGCTTCCGATATTGAAGTGGGTGGGCGAACGCTTACTGCTCTACCCACCCGTGATGCTGTGATTGCACCCTTGATGCTACTGTTGGCAGCCAAGGATAAAGGCTTAACGGTATCCAAGCTCATACAAACATTGCCACCACGCTTTACAGCAAGCGGCAGGCTTCAAGGTGTGCCAACTGAAGCAAGCTGGCAACATATTGCAAGTTTAAGGCAGGATAAGGCTTGGTTTGAACAACAATACGGTGAAGTTGTTCATATTGATGAAATGGATGGCTTTAGGATGACATTTAAATCTGATGTTGTGATACACCTTCGCCCATCGGGTAATGCGCCTGAATTGCGTTGTTATGTGGAAGCAGCGAGTGCAGAGCAAGCTGAGGATATATTAAGGCAGTGTTTGACGCACCTGGAGTCGTGGGTTGCATCGTCTAAACACCATGGTTGTTAGCAATATTGATATGTTCGTTTGACAATAAAAGGGCAGGTCGTATAGTGCCGCCTCGCTGTGAAAGCAGCGCCTAAAAATAACCTTGCTTTGAACGCGCCTAAAAATGTTTCAAAGCATCGATTATCAAAGGATAATCATACCAAGAGGAGCGCTATGTATTACGAAACAGTGTTTATCGTAAACCCTGATATTTCTCAGGAAAACACCGAAATCATGACCAATGAATTGGTCGATAAAATTGAAAAGTCGGGAGCCCGTATCGTCAAACGCGAATACTGGGGGTCTCGTCCACTTGCTTATTCTATCCAAAAACGCAATCGCGGACATTATTCATTGCTTGTCACTGATGGGGCACCTGATATTGCCAAAATGATTGATGAAACATTGCGCCTTGATGAGCGTGTGATGCGCTTTTTGACGGTCAGCATTACTGAGCCATCAGATGAGCCTTCTCCGCTATTGCGGCGCCGTGTTTCTGCTTCGGAAACAAAAACTGAAGACAAGCCAGCGGAAGACAAAGTTGAAGCTAAAGCGGAAGGTGCAACAGAACCTGCTGAGGAAAAAGCTGAAGAAGTTGTCGCAGAAAAAAACGAAGACAAGGTAGAGGAAAAAGCTGAAGGCTAATTTCGTTGAACTTCATGGTGTCGTGGATGACATTCATGATCGTTGGATGCCAGATGGAAGCCTTGCTGTAATTGCATCTTTAATTGTTGAACGACCTCATTTGGGGCAAAAAAGAGGTGTAATGATCAACGAACAACCGATGCCACTTCGTGCTCAAGGTGAGCAGGCTGAAGCATTGATAAAACTTCAAGGCAAAGTTGTGCTGATCAAGGGGGAGCTTCGCCGCCGTTATTATAGCCGAGATGGGCAGCAGCGGTGGGGGCAGGTGGAAATTTGGGTGAGTCAGGTTATTCCGTCAAATTTAGGAGAAAAGAATGAGTGAAGAAAATATTGAAAAAACTGAGTCAACAACAGAGTCATCAGCTAAAGCTGCTGAGGCTCGTCCTGCGCGTTCGCAACGCCGGGGAGCTAGTGGTCGAGGTGGAAAGTTCCAGCGCCGTCGCAAGTTTTGCAAGTTTTGTGCGGATAAGACCTTGGTGATTGATCATAAAGACCCAGCACTTTTAAGTCAGTTTGTTTCAGAGCGGTATAAAATTATACCATCTCGTGTAACGAGTACATGCGCAAAGCATCAGCGCCAATTGACAACTGCGATTAAGCGTGCACGCGTATTGGCACTGTTGGCATTTACACCTTTGCATCACAAGTGAATGTAGCTTGACCAAAGTGACTTTTTGATGAGTCAACAACCTAGCCCGTCTGGTGTCATGATGCCCAAAGTGGTTGATTTATTTTTAACCAATAAGGTGCCATGTGCAGTGTTGGCTGTGGTGATGCTATCATCCGTGTACTGGATTGATATGCTGTTTGGCAGCCTGGGCGTGCTTGCCTTGATTCTGGTTGTTTTTGGTGTGTTGCTACACCTTGTTGTCCCTGGATTGTTTGCTTTGGTCACGCTAGGTGGGGGCTTGAAGTATAGCCTGCAAACAGGTGCTATTGCTGCAATACTACTGTTGTTGTTCACTTCAGGAAGCATCGGCACAGCAGTGGTGTTTTTTCTGTTGTTTGTTGTCTTACCTTCGTTTTCGGCGCGGCTATTGCAGCAACAGGGTATGGGACAAGCGGCTTGGCTGTTGGCTTTGGTTTTATGCTCTGGTGTTGGCTTTGCCATGGTTGCAGGTGCGGGTGGGCAGAGTGTGGAGTCTTTGGTGCAGCAGCAGTTTCAACCTGTGTTTGATGAAATGCTTGCAAGTATTCCTCCAGGTGCCACGGCTGAAGTTGCGAGCGTTCAACACTTGCAGGCTGTAATGGTTAAGGTTTTCCCAGGTTTTTTTATACTTAGCTTGTGCTTGATTTGGTGGAGTGATGTGTTGTTGGCAAGAAAGCTTGCAATACACTATGGTTTTTATCAAGGCAATACAGATGGTGTGTTAGCGTTTGCATTGCCAAAAGTATTGGTGTATGTGTTGTTGATTTTGTTGCCATTTGCCAATATGGCAGAAGGCAATGTACAATACTTGGCACTAGGTGCGGCAATTGTATTGGCAGGTCTGCTGGCTGTACAAGGTGTGATGGTTGCCCATGCTTGGTTAAAAAACCGAAACATGGTCAATACCATTGTTGTGATGTATGTATTATTGTTTTTTTGGTTCGGTGTAGTGGTGATGTTTGCACTTATCGGGCTACTTGATGTATGGTTTAATTTTCGCCGAAATTTTGGTTCGGCAACAGGAGAAAAATGATGGACTTGATTCTTTTGGAACGCGTAGAAGGTCTGGGTAATGTTGGTGATGAGGTTAAGGTTCGCGATGGGTATGGTCGCAACTTTTTACTCCCTCAAAACAAGGCAGTGCCTGCGGATAAAAGCAACCGTAAGATCTTTGAGCGTCGTCGCGCGCAACTGGAAGAGCAACAGCGCGCGCTACTTGAGGCGGCACAAGCCAAGGCTGAAAAAATGTCTTCGCTGAATTTGGAAGTGGTTCGTGCAACATCGGATGGTAAACATTTATATGGTTCAATTGGTGCAAATGAGTTGGTTGAGCTTATCAATGCTGAAGGGTTTGATGTGGCTCGCCGTGATATTTTGCAAGATGCGCCAATTAAAGAGGTAGGTGAGCAAGAATTTCGTGTTCGTTTGCACCCTGATGTGATGGCAACCATTAAAATTATTGTGAAAGCTGAACAACTTGATTGACGATCATGGGCACTCGCTGCGTGAGCTGGGCTTGCGTGAGCGAGTTCCTCCTCATGCTCGTGATGCCGAGTGTGCGGTATTGGGTGGCATCATGCTCGACCCAGAGGCGTTTGAGCGCCTTGAAGGCATGCTTTTACCAGAACATTTCTATATTGCTGCTAATGCTTTTATCTTTAACGCCATTACGACACTGGCATCTGAAAACAAGCCTGTGGATGCGCTTACGGTTAAAGATTATCTAGAACGAACAGGTGAGTTAGACCAATGCGGTGGTGAAGCTTATTTGGGCGATTTGATTTCAATGATTCCCACCTCGGCTAATGTTCGCCATTATGCGGAGATTGTTCGTGAGCGAGCTATTTTAAGGCAATTGCTTAAAGTTTGTTCGAATATATCACAAGAAGTATATGAAAACCCTATTAAGCCCGTGGGTGAGCATTTGGATGCTTCAGAGGCACAAATTTTGGCAGTTGCTGAAAGCTTTAGTTCAACCAAGCCGACCTTCCAGAGCTTGAAAGAACTTATCCAAGAAGGTTATCAAGAATTACAACGCCGCTATGAAGATCAACGAAAAATCACAGGCATTGCTACAGGCTTTACAGATTTAGACGAGAAAACAGCAGGTTTGCAGCGTGGTGACTTGATCGTGATTGCAGGTCGGCCAAGTATGGGTAAAACAGCATTTGTCATGAACTTGGCGCAAAATGCTGCCATTCGTGATGTTGAGCCGAATGTGGTCGCGGTATTCTCGTTGGAAATGTCAGCGCAGCAAATTGGTATGCGACTTTTGGCTTCAGAATCACGGGTGGATATGGCAAAAATGCGTACAGGCACATTCGCGACAGATGATTGGCGCAAGCTTGCTTCAGGCACAAGTAAATTGTCTGAAGCAGCTATTTTTGTCGATGATACACCTGCCATTTCTGTGTTGGAGGTGCGCTCCAAATGTCGCCGCCTCAAACGCGAGCAAGGTCGCTTGGACTTGGTGATGATTGATTACCTGCAATTGATGACAGGCAATGCCAATGCCGACCGTAAAGACTTGGAAATCAGTGAAATGACGCGCTCTCTCAAAGGCTTGGCGAAAGAGTTGGATGTACCTATTATTATTTTGTCTCAGCTTAACCGATCGCTGGAGTCGCGAGCAGACAAACGCCCAATGATGTCAGATTTGCGAGAATCAGGTGCGATTGAACAGGATGCTGATGTGATCATGTTTATCTACCGTGATGAGGTGTATAATAAAAATCCTGATAATGAAGGTTTGGCAGAAATCATTATTGCCAAGCAACGGAATGGTCCTATTGGTACAACGCGCCTTACTTTCTTGAAAGAGTATACACGGTTTGAGAACTTCTCAGGTGAGCATTCAGGCTTCTAGGCAAGCTTGCTAATCTTTAAGATCTAAGATGCCAAGGTTGGCAGCTTCAAATACAGCTTCTGCGCGTGAGTTTACTTCAAGCTTCTTATAAACATGGCGAATGTGGGTGCGAATGGTGTTGGCTGATACATTCATAATACTAGCGATTTCATCATAGCTGTAGCCTTTGGCAATCCACTTGAGCACCTCTTGTTCACGCTTGCTCAAGGGGTTTTCTTTGGGCTCAACGGGTGCTTGAAAGCGTTTGAGTAGAAATCGGGCAACTTCTGGGCTGATGGTTGATTCGCCACGCATGGTTGAAACAATGGCGGAGCCAAGCTCTTCAAAAGCTTGGCGCTTGAGCAGATAACCACTTGCGCCTGCTTCCAGGGCTTGGATAACATGTGCTTCATCTGCATATATAGTGACAACAAGAATTTCGATGTCAGGATATAATAGCTTTGCTTGACGAATCACCTCCACGCCATGTCCATCAGGAAGTTCTAAGTCAGATACAAGTATATCAGGCTTATTTTTTTTTAGCATATCAATAGCCTCTTGACACGACGCAACAGCATCCATCAAGGTTAGTCGCGGGTGCATTGAAATGGTCGCAGACAAGTGGTTGCGCGCAGGCTTTTCATCTTCAAGCAGTAGCGTGCTATATGTTGGATAGGGGTGCATAACCAAGCTTTTTATCCATGCTTATTGGTATGGTGGGGATCAAAGCGTTGGTTGAGATAGGCGATAATATCATTGGATTCATACAGCCATATTGTTTCCCCGTTTTCATCAATACGCAGGCAGGGGACTTGTAATTTTCCACCTTCCTTTTCCAGTGTTAGTCTATGTTCTCCCCCTCGTATTTGGGCATTGCGATATTCCAATGGTAGTCTCAAGCGGCGCACTGTTCTGCGTACTTTGATGCAAAACGGGCAGCCAAAATATTGATAAAGCGATAAGTTTTTTACTTCTTCATCTACTCTGGCTTGTTCTTCGGGAGTTCGATTGACGCGTTTGGGTGTAAAAATAAAACTAAAAAACGCCCAAATCGCACCTGCCACTTCACGCATGGTACGCAGTAATACTTTTTTTATCATAATCTTATGGCTCTCCTCTGAATAATCAACTTTGGGTGAAGGTAATGCGAATATCAGCAACATTAAATGAAATCGTGAACATTGACAATTCAGACTTTATTTGTAAGGTGACTAGCCTTTTTACGATATAGGCTAGGAGATAAGCAATGGCGTCCACGCAAAATATTTCATGTTATTCACCAGGGCTTGCAGGTATTCCTGTTGCTGAATCAGCTGTGTCCACCATTGATGGGCAAAAAGGTGTGCTTGCATACCGTGGTATTGATATCGAAGAGCTTGCTGAACAATCTTCTTTTGAAGAAACATCCTATCTTCTGATTTATGGGTGCTTGCCTTCACAAGAAGAATTAACACAGTGGGATAATGAGCTTCGCCACCATCGCACCATTAAGTTTCGGATTCGTGATGTGATGAAATGTTTCCCTGAGTCGGCACACCCTATGGACGCGCTTCAGGCATGTGTGGCTGTGTTGGGTATGTTTTACCCTATTGAGACAGGACTAAACCAAAGTCTTGGTGAAAGTGAAATCAGAGAAGTGTATGTGCGTCTTATTGCCAAGTTGCCCACGATTGTCGCAGCTCATGCAAGAATGCGTAAAGGAGATGACCCCATTCCTCCGCGTAAAGACTTGTCTCACGCTGCAAACTTCCTGTATATGTTGACAGGTCAAGAGCCTAGTCCGCTTGCCGAGCGAATTATGGATGTGGCTTTGATTGTTCATGCGGAGCATACCATGAATGCCAGCACTTTCTCAACGATTGTAGTGGCATCATCGCAAGCAGATCCTTATTCATCCATTAGTGCCGCAGTTGGCTCATTATCAGGCGCACTGCACGGTGGAGCAAATGAAGATGTGCTACATATGCTTGATGAAATTGGTACTTTGGCCAATGCTGAAAGTTATTTGAAAAACAAACTTGCCAATAAAGAAAAAATTGCTGGCTTGGGGCACAGGGTTTATAAGACCAAAGATCCACGAGCTACGCTATTGCAGAAGTTATACGGTGATTTGACCAAAGAGCTGGGTGAAGACCCCACCTATGAAATTGCCAAATACATTGAGCAATTTTCCAAAGAAACATTGGGTAAAAAAGGTGTTTGCCCGAATGTGGATTTCTATTCCGGCATTGTATATCGCAAGCTTGGTATCGAAGCGGATTTGTTTACACCTATTTTTGCAATATCTCGTGTCGCGGGCTGGCTGGCACACTGGCGTGAGCAGTTGGCGGATGGTCGCATTTATCGCCCAATGCAGATTTATACTGGCGAATCGAATGTTGCTTATACCCCTATGGATAAGCGTTAGACATTTGGTGGTATCAAGGATACTTTTCCTGAAGTGATATCGATAAGCTGTGTGTTTAGCTTTTTGATATCATCTTCAGGAACAGTAATGTTTAAGCATATTTTTGCTGTATAGTTCACTTGGTTAATGGTGATATGGTTTGTTTCAAGCCAGTGCTTGACAAGGTTTTCCAGCGCGTAGTCAACATGAATCACGAAATGTCTGCTGGACACTACCCTGATGGTCGCAAGCTTATCCATAGCAAGGCTTGCCGAGCTTGAATAGGCGCGAACAAGCCCACCAGCGCCCAGCTTGATGCCGCCAAAGTAGCGAACCACGACCAATACAATTTCACCAATACCACGATGCTGCAACACATGAAGTATAGGTTTACCTGCTGTGCCTGATGGTTCGCCATCATCACTGAAGCCCATGTCTGTTGTGGTCGTAGGATGTCCCGCAATATATGCCCAGCAATGATGTCTTGCATCAGGGTATTGGTTTTTGATCTTGCTTATAAAACCTTTGACCTGGTCTTTGTTGGATGCTCTTGCGATATGGGTGATAAAGCGGCTTTTGTTGATGCTTTGCTCAAAGACCAAAGGTGCTGCGGGGGCTTTATAATTCACGACGGTGTTGTAAAACGGGCATGTGTTTTTTTAGGTGATGAAGTTCAGCTAAATCCAGCTTGGCAGAGATAACACCTTCACCTTTTTGTAGCTCGGCAAGTGTTTCGCCCCAAGGGTTGATGATTTTGCTGTGTCCGAAGGTTGTTCGCCCATCAGCATGATGCCCCACTTGCCCCGCTGCCAACACATAAGCCTGATTTTCAATTGCGCGGGCTTTGAGCAGAATATCCCAGTGTGCTTTGCCCGTAGGCACAGTAAATGCAGCAGGTATGGTAAAAATATTGCAGTTGAGCGCACTATATTGCCGATACAATTCAGGAAAGCGCAGGTCATAACATATTGATAAACCCACTTTCCAATCCTCAGATAATGCTACAGTTTGTGGTGTTTTTCCTGCATTGATGCTTTGCGACTCATGCCAAGATTCGCTGCCCAAATCTGCATCAAACAGATGGATTTTATCATAACCACAGATCAATTGACCTTGAGGTGAAAAAACAGGGCAGTGATTCAGGTGTTTTGCGGGGATTTGTGGATCCTGAATGCGTAGGGAGCCCGCTATCAACCAACATTGGTATTGCTTGGCAAGGGATTGGAAAAAAGAAAAGATTTTATGGTAAGTTTTGGGTTGAGCGGCATGGTGTTGATAGGCTTTGTCTTGGGTCATCAGTGTTGCATTTTCAGGTAATACAAGAAGGTCAATTTGCTGTCCGCTACTGCTTAGTAAATCTTGGATATGCGTAAGGTTTTTCTCTATATTATCTGAGCTGTTTAACTGCATACAGGCAGCAGTCAAATACTGCTTAACGGTCACGATTTTTACTGTTTTTGGCTGCTTTTCTTTCAGCTTTTTCTTGGGCTTTCTTTTTCGCTTTTATCTTTTCCATATTAAAGGCTTCATTTTTGACAGCGCTCACCCGACCAGGGATATGCTCTTTGGCATCAATGCTGGGCTTGGTGTCGGTAAATGTAATCTCACCATATGCATTAATCACCTTGTATAATTCAGCTTGAGCCACTGCGGGCATGATTATAGCCAAGCTTAATAAAATAAGTTTAAGCATATCGTCCAACTCCTAAGGACTTGCCCATATTGGCATTCTCATCCAAGATGGGTACAAGTTTGTTATCACATGCTGACATAATGGTCATCATACCCGGCCCATGTCCAGCAAGCGGTGAGTCTGAGTGAATAATGACGCCAATCGTCAACGCACCTTTGCGGTATGTCCGCCCAAAGTTGTTGTCATGGTCGAGCACGGCCACAAAATCACCAAAGCGAAGTTTATCCAGCCCATGTTCTTTGACCATGGCTTCATCATGACAGAGAATATCATAATCACCCGTGGTTACTGAAAGCGCACCAATGCCAGAGCCCATCGCATAGTTGGGCACAATCACATTAACGGGTACTTCAATCTGCCCTTGAGCATTTTCTTTTAAGCCCATTTTTTCTAATAAGTCTGGGTCGATGTTGTAAATATACACATCATCATGGTCGATAAACTTCAAACCTTGCCCAAAGCCTTTAATCATAAACTTGTCATCGCAGGTTAACTTATCCAAAGTGCTGTCAGGGAAATCAATCATCAAATGATTTACGCCACCATGATGCCCAATCACTGTGCCGACTTCGCCTTTGGCATCGCCAGAAATCACCCGTGCTTGATTGCCGCAACAAGCATGAAACTGATACCCATCTTCAGACTTGCGGTTTTTATGCGTGAGTGTACTTGATACCCCTGGCTCGATATGTTCGCCCACCCAGCCAAACACAGAGTCACCGACTTTCACATTATAAGTGATGCCACCC
>JALSGX010000189.1 GCA_026982535.1 Ghiorsea sp.
GATCACTTGCGCAACATGCTTTTGCATCGAAAACTGCATGGCTCGCTTTTGCCCCGCTTTTCCCAAGCGGTGTTGCAAATCTTCGTCATGGATAATGTTCAAACATGCGTTCATCATGCCTTGTTTATCATCTGGTGAAATCAAAAAGCCTTCAACACCATCAGTAAACACTTCAGGCACACCACCCACCGCATACGCCACCACAGGTGTTGCTTGCGCCATGGCTTCGACCAAAACACGACCAAAGCCTTCATGTTTGGATGTTAAAATCAAAGCGGATGCATGCACATACCACTTGGTCACATCATGGCAAAACCCAAGCCAATGCACGCGGTTAAACCAAGCCTCATGCGCAAAGGTATCTTTCACCTGCTGCAAATATCCTGCATCTTCAGGACCAGCGCCCCCCACAACCACAAAATGTAAACCTTCATCCTGAGCGGCTAAAGCACCGAACACCTCCAAAGCATGTTCAAGTTGCTTCTCTGGTGTAATCCGCCCGACAAATAACACATATTTATCAATATTTGCCAGCGGATGCGCCAAATGCGTTTGTGGCTCAACGGCTATCCCATTATAAATCACATAAACAGGCTTGGAAAAGCCCGCAAACCGCCTTGCAACTGCCGCACTATTACAAATCACGGCATCCACCAAACACTGCAATAGCTTATCCATCAAGCCATCAGTATCAGCAATACGACAGTGAAAAACCACAGGAATACCAAGAAGCTTGCCCGCAACACCCGCATAAAATGCAGCGCGAGAATTGTTGGCATGAAGCATATCAGGCGCTAAAGCTTTGATGGCTTTGCGCCAAGTGCTAAATGTAGAGAACCTAGCCTGCTTTAACGGTGGCATGGGTAGTGTGACATGACGAATATTCTTTTTCTTGGCTTTATCCGTAAACGCACCTTCGCTGGGTGTTGCCAATACAGGCTCAATGCTTTTGGGAAGATTGCCCATCAAATCCAGCAATGAATGCTCACCGCCACCCACCATGTTTGGAAACTGAGATACATAAAGCACACGCATCAATCTTTCGCCATCCATGCCTTACATCGCCCAACATCTGTGGCTAATCCCATCGTAAGCCGCACCCAAGGCAGCCACAGCCATGCCACAACTGGAATGTCTTGATGCTTCAGCACCCAGCGAAAACGCCACATATTCATACTTATCAACGCTGCCAGAACAATCATCAGCGGCAATATCGTCCAATAACTGATGATAAGAAACGGCAAGAGCTTTAAGCTTTGCGAACTTTGTAGTATCCATGCCCCATATCCTTCAGGGGCAAGCCCGCTTCGCCAAAGGTCATACTCAGCACGCCCTCGGCGCACAAACCAAGCCCAAATCGCGAGCAGATTTCCACGCGCTTCATGCCTAACCACAGCTTGCGGCACAAACAACAGCTTACCTTGCTCTGCAACACGCTTTGCCAACAAATAATCTTCCCCACCAAAGCGCGCATGGGCAGAAAAACCACCAGCATCTTCAACAGCCTGTTTGCGATAACACGCATTTAATGTTGATACTTCGCGGGTTTCTTGTGGCTGACCCTTTGCTTGATACACGCGGCTGACCCCACCCCCAGGAAAGCCAAGCAAGCTTTCAGCCCAGCCAATCGCGTTGGTATGCTCAGGCACAATCACCCCACCTTGCACGC
>JALSGX010000190.1 GCA_026982535.1 Ghiorsea sp.
AGCCCTTTGTTGATTCGGGCTAAAATCAGAGAGTTGTACAGCAGTGGTGATGCTGCATTTGAAGATGCCATGGCAAGCATGGATGCAACAGGTGAATTTGAAGCTATTGCGGATGAAGATGAAAATGAAAACGCCTCAGCAGATATCGATTCCCTTAAAAAAGGCGCGGAAGGTTCGCCGATTATCAAGCTGGTTAATGGTATTATTATTAAAGCTATGCAGCTAGGTAGCTCAGATATTCATATCGAGGCAGGTGAGCGCCACAGTGTTGTGCGTTTGCGGATTGATGGGCGTTTGCGTGCCGTGATGAAGTTTCCAGCTAAGGCGCATCCTATGCTTGTTTCTCGTATCAAGATTATGTCCAAGCTAGATATATCCAATGCACGCACGCCACAAGATGGTCGCACCAAGGTCAAGTTTAGTGGCAAAGCTTTTGATATGCGTGTATCAACACTTCCTGCCATGCATGGTGAAAAGGTGGTAATGCGGATTTTGGATAAGTCTGGCTTATCTCTTTCTCTGGATGTGCTAGCATTTGAAAAGCTTGCTGATAAACGAATACGAGAATGTATTGCAAGACCTACAGGGGCAGTATTAGTTACAGGACCTACAGGATCTGGTAAAACGACAACACTATACTCATTTTTACATCACATTAATGATGAAGAAACCAATATTGTTACCGTTGAAGACCCTGTTGAATTTCAAATTAAAGGCTTGAACCAAGTGCAGGTGAATGCCAAGGCAGGTATGACTTTTGCTGCGGCACTTCGCTCTATTCTTCGTCAAGACCCTGATGTGGTGATGGTGGGCGAAATCCGGGATGAAGAAACAGCACATATTGCGCTTCATGCGGCACAAACAGGGCACTTGGTGATGTCCACATTGCATACCAATGATGCACCCTCAACCGTGAGTCGTTTGGTAGAGATGGGGACAGATGCGGTCGCGCTTTCCTCTTGTTTGAATATTATTGTGGCGCAAAGGTTGGCACGGCGTTTGTGTGCGAAGTGCAAGAAAAAAGTGAAGCCTGCGCCTGACATGGTCGCTTTATATGAAATACCAGAAGGTGTGGAGGTTTATGAACCTGTAGGCTGTGAAGCTTGCTTGAATATTGGCTATAAAGGGCGTTGTGGTGTGCATGAGGTGCTTTATGTGAATGATAGGGTGCGCGAAGCCATTGCCAGTGAGGCATCGGATCAAGAACTGATGCAAATTTGCCGTGAAGAAGGGATGTACACGCTCTTTGAAGATGGTATGAATAAAGTTTTGGCGGGTATTACCAGCATTAAGGAAGTGCAGCGTCTGGCAACTGCGCCAGAAGACTTTACTTTTAGAGACAGGATTGCTGAAGATGGTACATTAATGTCTTTGGGTCAAGCGTCTGCCGCGAGAAATAAAGTTCAAGTGAAATCTACAGAAAGTGAGCAACGCAATACAATTCTTGTTATTGATGATTCCAAGAGTATTCGTAGTTTGGTGCGCTTTATACTACAGGCTGAGAAGCATGATGTGATTGAAGCAGATGATGGGCGAAAAGGTTTGAGTTTGCTTAAACAAGCTAAAGATAAAATTGCTTTGGTTATTGTTGATTACGAAATGCCCAACATGGATGGTCCTACATTTATCCATGAGATAAGGCGGCAAAGTAAGTATGATGATGTTCCTGTTGTGATGCTAACTTCGCGGCGTGATGAGGAAGATGAAGTTCTAGGGCTAGACTCAGGCGCAGATGACTATATCCTTAAGCCCGTGGAGCCGATGAAGCTGCAAGCACGGGTGCGGAAAATATTAAGTATGTACAGTCGTATTCGTATTGCTGCTCAGCGTTAAAGGGAGAGGGGGCTATGGCAGGCTTGGATATTCAAGCAATTCAAGATGCAAAAGATGCAATCAGTGAAGAAAAAAGTCCTCATATGGATTTTATGCGTGTTTCTTTGAATGGCACTACTTTTTTGGTGTCTGTGGATGCGGTGTCTGGCGTGGTTCGCCCTACTGCCATTACACCTGTACCTATGGCTCCTGATCATCTGCTGGGTGTGAGTAATATTCGAGGACAAATCTTTTGCATTGTTGATGCTGGCAAAGTATTAAAGTTGGCACAACCTATGCAGGAAAAAACACCGCTTACGCGTTTTTTATTGTTGCGTCACGACAGGGTTCACCTAGCTTTGTGGGTAGAGTCTGTGGCAGAGTTGTATAGTATTCCTGCTTCAGAAGTGCCTGATAGCCCAATAATAGATAAGTTTACTCAAGGTGAAATCAAAGTCGGTCATGAGACATTAAAGGTATTGCGTGTATCAGCATTGTTTGATTAACCACAGAGAAGTTACAGCGATAAGTTTGGAGAGTACGATATGAGCGAAGATATGAAACCTGATGAAAAATTAACAGAGCAAGCCAAGGCTGATGTGACAGATGAAGAAAAGGTTGCATTTAACCTGCAAGGTTTTGCACACAGGAAAAGAAACCTCATGCTGATTTTCTTTACTGTGTTGTTGCTTGCTGTTGGTTATGCTTCATACCAATCATTGCAAGATGTGGAAGCTTTGGGCGAGTTGTATAGCGAGCAAACCAAGTTGGAAAAGTTTCGTGCTTCATTACCCAACATCATTTTGCCACTGAACAATTACATTATGGTAAAAAATGAAAATGATATCAGCAAGGTTAAACAAGCCAGCCAAACTTTCCGTCAACTGTATAATGAAGTTTCAGCTTTTACCAGTTTGACCGAAGAAGACGCGCAGGAATTGAAAAAGGTTGAAGAGTTAATGGTGGAGGTGCGTACCCTTGCTGAAGATATTACCAGCGAAAAAATACCTTTTGAACAAGCTGGAAGTTTGACCATTGTTGCGCAAAGCCTTATTTTCGTGGCTCAAGATAAGCTCAATACGATTGCGGAGCACCTGAATGCTTCGATATCCCAAGCCAAAGCGGATAAAACACAGAAGCTGACAAACCTTTTACTTTTTAATGCGCTAATCATTATGGCAACCCTATTTTTGGTTTATATTTTTGATAAAAGGTTTATGGAAAATGTGACCACATATATTACACGCCAGGCAGAACATGTGTCAGAGTCATCAGAAAATATTTTAACCTTTGTGGACAGGCAGACTGATGCTGCCATCACCCAGGCGAATACAATTGTTGGGGTAACTGAAGAGTTAAATGAGATGGCTTTGGCTGCAGCGAAAATTGCGGATACTGCAACCAGTGTTGATAAAATTGCACAAGCAACATCAAGCGCGGCAACGGAAGGAGGTTCGGCAGTACAAGAGGCCATTGGTCATATGAATCTTATCCGTGAAGAAGTGATGATGATTGCTGAAAAAGTGTCGGATGCGGGGCGTAAAGCAGAACAAATTCTTGAGTCAGTTGATTCTATTCAGGAAATCGCAGAGGAAACCCATTTGTTGGCGCTTAACGCATCAATTGAGTCTGCGGCCGCAGGTGAATTTGGTAAGCGGTTTGCTGTTGTTGCCAGTGAGGTTCGCAGGCTTTCTGAGCGAGCAAGGGAGTTTACAGAAGAGATTCAAGTGGTTGTGAACGATGTGCATGATTCAACCAAAGAATCGATTGAAGTGACACAACAAGGTTTGGAGAGTGTGGCCAAGGGTGTGCAAATTGCTCAGAAGGCTGGTGAAGCACTGGGTAAAATGGAAAGCATGTCTGTGCGTACAAGTAAGGCTGTACGAACCATTGCTTTAGCAACAAAACGACAAAGTGACTCCTCGGAAGAGTTTACAGAAACCATGCAAGCCATTGCAAACTTAATTCAAGACTCAGCAGAGCAAATGAAGGATTCTAAGGCTGCAGCAGAACAACTGAATGATGTTGCTGAAAAACTTAGAAAATTTGTTGTTTAATATACTGTAGTCAATACAATGTCAGGGTTTGATTTATCCAACTTTATTGCGTCATTTTTTGATGAGGCTCGTGAACGCCTAAGCTCAATTAATCAGGCTCTGGTTGCTTTTGAAGCAGGTACACTTGATGAGGCGGGTTTGGTTTCACTTCGCCGTGACGCGCATACCATTAAAGGTTCGGCTTTGATGCTGGGTGTAAATGATGTTGGTGGTGTTGCTCATGTTTTTGAAGACTTGGTTGATCTGCTTATTCAGTCAGAAGAGTTACGAACACCACAAGCGATACAGTTTATGTATGATTTGCATGACTTGTTGGATGCGCGTCTTGCCGATCCAGAAGGCAAGGAACTGCTTGATGAAAAGAACATTCGTGCAAAATATGAAGCATTATTACCCACGCTGAAATCTGAAAGTATTGAGCATGGTGTTCAGGATCAGCAAGAAAAAGATCCCGTGGAGGCTTTAAGTAAGGAGGTTGACGCTTTAACTTCCAGTACTGTGTCAGATCAGCCGATTATGATTGGTGCTGAAGAAGCCCAAGAGCGTAAGGCAAGAATTGCAGCAGATCGCAGATTAAAAGAAGAAGCAGCCAATGTGAGCGAACCTGAGCAAGCGTCTCAAGCATCAGCCTCTGATTCAGATGCAGTCACTGAGGAAGTGGATACAACCGCAACAACAGCGACATTTAGACCTGCTATTCAAGGTGGTGGTCAGGCTGGTCTGGGGCGGCGCAAAAGTTCGGGTCGATTTTTGCGAGTTGATGCTGAGCGTATGGAGTCGTTATCCAGTCAAGTCGTAGAAATCAGCACTGAGCAAAGCCGAAGCAAAAAAATAGAAACTGATTTGCAAGCTGCAAGGGTTGATTTACGAACACTGCGTCGAGAGTGGCAAAAAGTTCGTTACTTGCTTGAAACGCAAGGGCATGAAAAAGAAGCATCCTCGATTGATGATTTAATGGATGTGCAGATGCGCCACTTGCAGAGAATGACAGAAGAAATGCGTTATCAAACTGAACGAAACAGTCTCATTCTTAAAGAACTGCGTGATCAGGTTTTGGGCTTGATGGTTCGTCCTTTAGATACTGTATTTTCAACTTTCCCTCGTGCTGTACGAGACATTGCGAATAAAGTGGGTAAACAAGTTCGTTTGGTTGTGGATGGAAGCCGGGTGGAAATGGACCAGAATGTTATTGAAGCATTGGTAGAGCCTTTGGTACACCTGCTCAACAATGCGGTAGCGCATGGCATTGAAGATAAGCAAGGGCGTATTCAGGCAGGAAAGCCAGAGCAAGGGCAAGTCAGTATTATTGCGAAACAGAGCGGCAGTGAAGTGGTTATTGAAGTGATTGATGATGGTAAGGGGATTGACACTGAAGTCATCAAGCGTGTTGCCGTTGAACGAGGTGTGACGACACAAGATGAGATTAACCTGATGGATTCAGGTGAAATTATGGAGCTTATCTTTAGACCTGGTTTTTCAACACTTGATGAAGTAGATACCCTTGCAGGGCGTGGCATTGGTATGAATGTGGTACAAGATGCTATTCGCCGTTTGACGGGAACGATTCGTGTTTTCACAGAGGTTGGGAAAGGTACACGCTTTGTCATTTCTGTGCCCATTAGCGTTGCGGTGCAGGATGCTTTAATGTTTAGAATTGGTGGGCAGAAATACGGCATGTTGACACATATGATTGAACAAGCCATTCCCTTGAACGATTACCATGTGCAGCAAGGTCGTGCGGGCAAGCAATTTGCTTGGTATAATAAGGAGCAAGTGCCATTGGTGGACTTGCGGCGGATGTTGAGTTCACACCCAGAACAACTTGCCAAAGAGCCTTTTGTTATTATAGCTGAACATATTGAAGGCTTTGTTGGTATTGTTGTTGATGAACTGCTTGGTGAAGGTGAAATCATGGTTCGTGATTTGGATCCTTATATCAAACGATATTTGCCGCAGGGTTTGATGGGTAATACGATTAGTGAAGATGGTAGTGTGGTTTTGCTTCTTGAGCCCTATGGTATCAAGGAAATGGGTCGTACGGCACCAGATCAAAACCTTGAAGTCAGCCTTGAAGATCATGAAAAATTACATTTCAATATTTTGTTGGTGGACGACTCGTTGATTGCCCGTGAGGTTGAGAAAAATATTTTTGAGCAACTTGGTTTTGTTGTGGATACTGCAATAGACGGCATGGATGGTTTGGAAAAACTTCAGGCTGGACAATATGATATGCTGGTCACCGACCTTGAAATGCCACGCTTGGATGGTTTTGCTTTAGTGCGCCAGATCCGCAATCAATCCGAGTATGAAAATATTCCTGTTATTGTGATTTCAACGCGGGAAAGCGCTGAAGATAGGCTGCGCGCTTTGGAAGCAGGTGCTGATTCATACATGGTTAAGCAAAACCTTGAGGGACAACACATTATTTCTACAGTTAAAGCCTTGGTTGGTTCAGAGATGATTAAGGCGCGGGGCGTTGAGCAGAAATCAGAAAATAAAAAGTAACAATGCGATTCAATAAAGTTCCAGATTATCATATGCATACACCGCGTTGTAACCATGCAACGGGTAGCATTGTTGAATACGCGCAAGCTGCGATTGAGGCAGGCTTAACAGAAATAGGCATGTCTGATCACTCACCTATGCCTAATGGTTTTGATGCGGCATGGCGTATGGACGAATCTGAACTTGATTCATTTATTGAGGAAATAGAGGCAGCTCAAGTGCAGTTTGAAGGTGTATTAACCATCAAGGCTGCTTTGGAAGTTGACTATTATGTGGGTGCTGAAGATTATATTCAATATTTGGCTGAGTATTATGACTGGGATTACTTGATGGGCTCAGTTCATTTTATTGGAGATTGGGGGTTTGACAACCCTGATGAGGTTTCCCGCTTTGAAGCTTGTGATATTGAGCAAGTCTATTGTGACTATTTCAGGTTGGTTGAGCAATCGGCTTCTTGTGGTCTGTTTGATATTATTGGGCATCCAGACTTAATTAAAAAGTTTGGCTACCGTGCCCCCCAAGATTCAAGCCTCGTGTTGGAGGCTGAAAATGCTATGCTTAAGGCAGTAAAAGCTGCCAATGTCGCATTGGAAATAAGTTCAGCGGGGTTGCGCAAGCCTGTTCAAGAAGTGTATCCACACCCGAGCCTAGTGCAACGGGCGGTCAATCTTGGTATTCCTTTTGCTTATGGTTCGGATGCGCATAGCCCAGCTGAAGTGGGACATGCCATGGATATTTGTCTGGATATGCTTCAACACTTTGGTGTGACAGAAGTGTCGCAGTTTTACAAGCGGCAGCGAGTGATGTTTGACTTTATAGAACCAACATGAAAAAAGTTCTGATAACGGGAGCATCAGGAGGTTTTGGTACTGAGTTTGCCATTCAACTGGAAAAAAAAGGTTATGCGCTACTCTTGCATGGACGAGACAAAGCCCGTTTGCAACTGACTTTGGATGCACTTCAGCACCCTGAACGACATCGTTTTATGTTGGCAGATTTATCTTCACGCAAGGAAACAGAAGACTTGATTGATAGCCTTGCTGGCTCTGACCTGTATGGTTTGGTGAATAATGCGGGGTTTGGGGTGTGGGGGAGCTTTGCTGCTAAAGAAAGTGTGGCTCAAGCAGATGTGATTCGTGTTGATTTGCTCGCGCCCGTGATGCTGGCTCATGCCGTGTTACCCTGTTTGATTCGCAATAAGGGGTTTATGATTAATGTGTCTTCTTTGGCGGCAGAAACACCGCTGCCTTATTTGGCAACCTATGCCGCAGTAAAAGCAGGTATGACCGCTTGGAGTGAAGCAGTTCGCTTGGAGTATCAAGGAGAAGTCAAAGTGGTTACCCTTGCACCAGGCCCATCGCCCACAGGTTTTCGAGGTGTTTCAGGTGCGCCCAAAGGTAAAGGTAATATGTTTAGTACCACAGCAAGGAAAATTGTGGCATCGAGCTTGGAAACACTGGATGCAGGTGGAGGCTATTGTGTGCCAGGTTGGCGGCATAAGCTATTGTGGAGTATTCAAAAAATAACACCACGATTTATTTCGCTCGCTTTGATGGCACGCTATCTGAAAAAATAATATGGCATTTCAAGCTCCTTTCACATGGCAAATGAGGTTGTCCAAGCGCGCCAGGCGCGTGCGAATGACCATTGATATGCAGGGCAAGGTGGTGCTTGTCTGGCCGCATGACTTGTCGCAACGGCATGTTACTCAAGTTTTGCAAGAGCATACGCCTTGGGTGGTCAAAAACTTACAAGCAATGTCTGAAAAGGTGCGACCGCATGTTCAACCACCAACACACATCACACTTGCCGCACTTGCGCAGTCTTTTTCTGTACACTATCAAGTGAGCTTAGAGCCTTGTAAGCTTGTTGAGCATGACCATACGCTTACCATCTCGGGGGATGTTGCAGACATTGAAGCCGTTCGGCAAAGGTTAAACATTTGGCTTAAAAAGAAGGGGCACCAATATCTTAAGCCATGGTTAGCACAAGTTGCAACTGAAATGGGGGTAGCCTATCATGATGTTTCTATTCGTTTGCAGAAAACGCGATGGGGAAGCTGCTCTGCGAAAAAGAGAATAAGCTTGAACGCTGCTTTGTTGTTTTTGCCTGATTTCTTGGTACGGCATGTGTTTGTCCATGAGTTAACTCATCTAAAGCACCTCAATCACTCATCGCACTTTTGGCAAGATGTGGCATTATTTGAGCCAGACTTTCAAAAACATGGGCGACTACTCAAACAATATGCTAAAGATGTGCCGCTATGGCTTACGCAGCCATTTGATGTTGGGTTTGATAAAGTCGTAAGGGAGGATGTTTCGTGAAAAGAGATGGTTTTCGTCATTATAGTGTTGCCGATATTGTGATTGGTCATATTGATAAAGCACTGAATAATATTTTCTGCCCACAAACAGCATTTCGCAAATATCCCGCTGCTGATGTCGATGATGATGAATTAAGCTCTGAACAAAAGAAAAAAGCCGCAGGCTTGATGCGGGTCAATCATGCGGGTGAAATGGCAGCTCAAGCTTTGTATCATGGGCAAGCATTGGTTGCAAGGGATAAAACACTCAAAGACAAGTTGCAGCATGCCTCTGATGAAGAAGTTGACCATTTGAACTGGTGTAGAAGACGGCTGGAAGAGTTGGGTGAACAACCATCCAAGCTTGATCCATTTTGGTATGCGGGATCATTTATGATTGGTATAGCAGCAGGTGCTGCTGGTGATAGATGGAACTTGGGTTTTTTAGCGGAAACTGAATATCAAGTGGTACGCCATTTGGAAGGACATTTACAGCGTTTACCTGAAAAAGATAAGCGAAGCCGTGCTATTGTTGAGCAAATGAAAATAGATGAGCTTGGTCATGCGCATCTGGCAGAAGAGTTGGGGGCTGCCAAGCTGCCTGAAGCGATCAAAAAGGGAATGAGGCTGACCTCTAAGGTCATGACTAATGTGTCTGATAAAATCTAGGCATGGGGCAAGATACTAATTTTGATGATTTGAGTGAACACTTCAAAAAGCGTATTTATGGTAGCCATAAAGGTATGATTCGTCTTGCTGTATTGGAGCGAGACTTAAAGGCACAAGTAGCAAGTTATATGCAAGGTGGCCTAAGTGTTCTGGATATTGGTGCGGGTTTTGCCCAAATAGGATTAAAGCTTGCAACACTTGGGCATGATGTGTGTATCAATGATATATCAGAAAACATGCTGGCGGTTGCCAAGCAACATGCGCAAGAACAAGGCTTGTTTGACCATGTTACTTGGCACCATGGGGCGTTTCAAAGCTTATCACCCAAACCATATGATCTTGTGTTGTGTCACGCCGTGCTGGAGTGGCTGGATAAACCTGAGGTGCTTTTGGACGCATTGTCTCAATTTACACATCAAGATAGTATTGTTTCTTTGATGTTTTATAATAAAGATGCACTTGTGTTGCATAACTTGATTCGTGGCAACTTCAAGAAAGTAGAGTATCAAGATTTTGCTGGCATGAAAGGTGGCTTAACACCACCCAATCCAATTTCACCCGACTGGGTTGAAGCTACACTTCATGATTTGGGTTTTGTTGTGGGCTATAAAAGTGGTGTTCGAGTGTTTAGTGATTATGTGGGTATCAAGCGTGGAGGGAATGCTTGTCAAGATGCGGTGTTGGCTATGGAGCTTCGGTATTCCAATCAACAGCCTTACCTGGCTATAGGCCGGTATATTCATTTTATTTGCTACAAGCGGTGATTTTAATATCACCTATTGCTGATATAATGAATTATAGCTATGATGCACCGCATGGAAATGATACCACAAGAACAAATACAAACTGCAAGTGAAGGTCTTAAGGCGATTGCCCATGAAGTGCGTTTGTCTGTGCTTTGCCATTTAATGAACGGGCCACTTTGTGTGCATGATTTAATTGAAAGGACAGGGTCTTCACAATCCAATTTGTCGCAGCATTTATCCAAAATGCGTATGATGGGTATATTAAATAATGAAAAAAAAGGGCAGCAGGTGTACTACAGTATTGCCAACCCTGAGTTTGAAAAGCTACTTCGCGCACTACAAGGTATTTATTGCCCTGATGTGTGTAAAAAATAAATCAAAGTAAAAAGAGAGAGGTCAATCATTGTGTCAGTAGAACGAATCATTCATATTGTGGCAGGTTTTTTTATTGTATTATCCGTTGTATTATCTGGTGCCCCATTAAGTGAGCCAACATGGTTATGGTTTACTCTTTTTGTTGGTGTGAACTTATTTCAATCAGGTATCACGCAGTGGTGTTTGATGGGGGTTATTTTGAAAAAACTAGGCTTTAAGTCTGAAGCTGCTTGTAAGAGTTGTTAAGCATGGTGTGGGTTCAAGATAATTTAGTGCTCATTATTGCATTGGCGATAGTTGCATGGGTGTTGTATGCAAGGGTGGTGAGGCCAAAAATGTTGGGCATTAAAAAGATGACGGCTGAGGAGTATGCTGGTTTTGATCAGGCACATACATTGGTTGATGTACGCTCAAGGGGTGAGTGGAATAATGGTCACCCAGCCAATGCGATTCATATTGCATTAAGTGAGTTTGAACAGAGCTTGCATCGTATTCCAAAAAATAAGCCGCTAATATTAATTTGTGCATCAGGGATGCGCTCATCCATGGCGGCAACTATTGCAGCCAAAGCGGGCTATCAAGATGTTTATAATTTTGTTGGCGGTTTTGCTAGCTGGTGTGCTGCTCAACTTCCACGGAAATAAAGGATGATTGATGTTTAAGTATATTGTATTATTGATAGTTAGTTTGGGGTTGGTTGCTTGTGATGATTCGGCAACACAACAGGTGCCTGTTGTCTCAGTTCAAGAAGCGTATCAAGCCTTAAATCAGGGGCAAGCAGGTACATCATTTTTGTTTTTGGATGTGCGAACCCCAGAGGAGTATCAAAGTGGTCATGTGCCTACGGCGAAAAATATACCCATACAAGTGTTGTCGCAGCGGTTGGCTGAAGTACCTAAAGATGTGAAGGTGTTTGTATATTGTGAGTCTGGAGTTCGCTCAACCAAGGCTGCAAAGATATTACATGATGCGGGTTATACCAATATCGTGAACATGAAAGCAAGCATGCGAGGTTGGCGCCATGCAGGCTTGAAGGTGGAGCGATAAGTCAGTTGGAGCTGCCTAATATGGCGGCTCTTTTCTCCTTTTTTGCCAGTAGAGCCAAATATAATAATATTAGATATTGCTAATCTTAATCTTCTTGTTAAGATGCCGCTTCATTAACATTTGAATGGACACTTAACTTAGGAGTTTAATGATGGAAATAAGTA
>JALSGX010000191.1 GCA_026982535.1 Ghiorsea sp.
TGCTGGTGGCAATGATAATAATCTGCTTGTGATTCTAAATGACAATGAAATGTCGATTGCGCCCAATGTAGGTGCTATGTCATCCTATTTGGCACGGATTATCACGGATAAGAATTACACCCATGCTAAAGAAACAGCCAAGAAAATACTCAATAAAGTGCCTGCGGTCTTTGATGTTGCCAAACGCTTGGAAGAACATGTCAAAGGCATGATTACACCGGGCACATTGTTTGAAGAGCTGGGTTTTCGATATATTGGCCCGATTGATGGGCATGATTTTGATACGCTGCTGCCCACCTTGGAAAACTGCAAAGATTTGAAAGGTCCTGTGCTTTTGCATGTGTTGACCAAAAAAGGGTTGGGTTATGAGCCCGCCGAAGAAGACCCTGAAACATGGCATGGCTTGGGTCCTTATTGTTTGAAATCAGGTGCGCCGATTCAAAATGCGGATGCACCCAAAACATATACTCAAGCCTTTGGTGATACGCTGATAGATTTAGCGAAAGAAGATGCATCCATTGTTGCCATCACTGCAGCCATGCCAGGTGGCACTGGGTTATCCAAGTTTGCCAACATATTTCCTGAGCGCTGTATTGATGTGGGCATTGCCGAGCAACATGCGCTGACCTTTGCAGGTGGGCTTGCTTGCGCGGGTATGAAGCCTGTGGTTGCCATTTATTCCACCTTTTTGCAACGCGCTTATGATCAAATCATCCATGACATTTGTATTCAAAACTTGCCCGTGGTGATGTGTTTGGACAGGGCAGGCATTGTGGGTGCGGATGGGGCAACGCATACGGGTATGTTTGATATTGCTTATCTTAGATGTTTGCCCAACATGACGATGATGTGCCCCAAAGATGAAGTCGAGCTTGCGCATATGCTTAAAACAGCATTGGAAGCCATAGATGGGCCTGTGGCAATTCGTTATCCACGAGGCTCAGGATTAGGCTTGGAGGCTGAGACCCCAACATCATTGCCCGTGGGCAAGGCAGAGTTGGTTAAAGAAGGTAAAGATGGGTTGATTGTATCCGTAGGCACGCGTTTTTCTGATGCGAAAGCCGCCGTGCAAATCTTAAAAGATGAAGATAAACAAGATTTTGCATTGCTTAACCTCAGGTTTGTCAAGCCTTTGGATATAGATGCTGTTGTCCAAGCTTTGCCTAAGGGTAAACCTTTGGTTGTGGTGGAAGAAGGTGTGGCTGAAGGTGGCATTGGCGAAAAAATTGCGGTTGAAGCTTTGCAATCAGGGTGGCATGGTGCATTTGTGCATATTGCGATGCCTGATGTGTTTCCAGAGCATGGTACGCAAGCTGAAATATTGCGTGATTTAAAGTTGGATAGAGATGGTATCATTGAACAAATAAGGAGTGTGTTATGAAAAAGATAGTGGGAATGCTGCTACTGATGCTGTTTGCAGCATGTAGCCAAGAGCAAGAACCAATGCAACATAAGCCAGAGCATCGTGATATGCCCGCGCATGTTGGGGGGCAG
This sequence comes from Ghiorsea sp., assembly GCA_026982535.1. Taxonomy (GTDB): domain Bacteria; phylum Pseudomonadota; class Zetaproteobacteria; order Mariprofundales; family Mariprofundaceae; genus Ghiorsea. Next base: position 1,495 of record JALSGX010000191.1, read on the forward strand.
CAATCAGCAGTGAAGCCTGTGCCGAAAGCAACAGCACAAGATAAAGTGCAGCAAACGGCAACAGTCCATACTACGGCGATGGATACAAGTGCTGCTGTAGAAGCCAAGGCTTCTAAGCCTGCCCCGGTTGCGAATCAAACCGCAGAGAGCAAGGCAGCAAGTATGCCTCAGAAAGCTGTTGTGGAGGCGCAGCCCAAGGAAGTTGCGCAAGCAGAAGCAGCTAAAACAGCAGAGGTTGTGCCTGCTTTGCCTGCTGGGCAGCAAAAAGTTGTAGCGCCACTGGTGCAAGGCAAAGGTCCGATTAAAAGTACGCCTGATCCTGCGCCTAGCAATATCATGTTTAAGTCAGAGCCAGGCATGGATATAGCCAAAGCCAATGCGCTTACAAAAAGGTGTAAGGCTTGTCATGCTACCGATAAAGAAAAATCTGGACCATCATGGAAAAAAATACAGGCGGCTTATGGCTCTGCGGATGCTTTGGCGGCGGTGTTTGCCAGTGGTTTTGCGGTGGAAGATAGAAAACTGGTTGCTATGGATGCGAAGTTTAAGAAAACAGCTAAAACCATGACAGTGCAATATAAAAGCCAGATTAAGAAGCAGGTGGAAAAAGGTAAGTTGACTTACCATGAAATGGCGCAAGCTATTTTTGCCAAGTGATGATCACTGATGATGGTGCATAAGTGTTTAAGCGAAAGTTTATCATTTATGCACATATGATATTGGCAGCCATGGTGCTGCCTTTATTATTGATGTATTGCATCAGTGGCATTCTTTATACATTTGACATCAAGGGGCATATTCAAAAGAAGAAGTTTGATATTGTGTTGGAACAACCGATAAGTTTGGCGTTGGATACATTTGCAAGTGTGACCAAACAATACTTGCTTGCGCATCAGTTGCCCATTCCTGATGGAGATATGACTCTCAAAAAGAGAAAGTCATCCTACTTGTTTCGCTGGGGGAGCTTGAAATACACGGTTAGCGTTAAAACTACAAAAAACCCAAATATCCTCAACATGACTGTACGCGAGCGAAGCCTTTTAACACAAGTGATGCGCATCCATCGCGCAGATGCAGGAACAATGCTCAAAATGATACCATCTATACTGGTTGCAGGCGTGCTGTTGGTGTTATTGAGTGGCATGTATATGGCGTTGACCATACCGAAGTATCGTCGTCCTGTATGGTATAGCATGGGTTTGAGTACAGCATTTATCCTTATTTTGTTTATGACCTTGTGATAGCAGTCACATAAGCTGCTATTTCAAAAGACATTATCCCGCCTATGAATATACTGAGTGGTCTTTGGAAATAAATGAAGATCAAGAAAAATACATTGGTTTATTTGTTGGTGTTTGTTGCGTTTTTGGCGATACCACTGGCATTGGTGACTTATAAACTTACCGTGCTGAATTATAAAATGTCAGATCTCATTCCTGCGGTTAGTTACAATATTGACATCAACATGACTGTGGACGGGCATGGTGATGATATTGAAATTAGAACATTTCTTCCCAAGTCGGATACAAGACAAAAAATCACTGAAGAAACCCATATTTCTGGTGGTTTTGAGTTTGATGTGCGTTCTGATCATTTGAATCGCTTGGCAATATGGCGCGCAGCAGCAGTGCAGGGGAAACAAAGCATTCGCTATTCTTTTGTTGTGCAGGCGCAATCGGTGCGTTTTGAGATTCCTGATGATTTAAGGGTAGCAAAGTCTTATCCAGAAAGCCTGAATGTTTATTTGCAAAGTGAGCCCGGTGTACCTGTTCATGACCCTCTTATCCATGAAGCTATTGATAAGGTGTTGCCTAGCCGAGACTTGCCTGTGTTGGAGATATTGACACGCATCCACCGCTATTTACAGGATGAATTAAAAAACAAGAACTTTTCTGGTTATACTGATGCTTTAACTGCATACAAATTGGGCGAAGCCAGTTGTAATGGTAAAGGTCGATTGTTTGTGGCTATGGCGCGAACATTAAACATACCTGCACGCTCAGTGAGCGGGCTAATTATGAAGGCTGGTGATAAGCGGGTTAGCCATCAATGGGTTGAAATATATATCAATGGTTATTGGGTTCCTTTTGATACCATCAACGATCATTTCGCCAAGCTTCCAGCTAATTTTTTAACCCTTTATTATGGTGATAAGGTATTGTTTCACCATAGCAGTAATGTCAATTTCAAGTATATGTTTAGCATGAGCAAGAAGCTTGTTGCCAAAGCATCGCTGCGTGAAAACCTGGATGACTCCATACTTAACATTGCAAATGTTTATCAAGCATTTGAGGATATTGGTATTTCACAAAACTTGCTCAAAATTATTTTGATGATTCCTATTGGCGCTTTGGTGACAGTTATATTTCGCAATGTCATCGGCCTTGAAACCTTTGGTACATTCTTACCTGCGCTGATTGCATCGGCAGCAAGAGATACAGGTTTACTTTGGGGCTCTGTTGGTTTTGTGCTGGTGATTGTGCTCACGGCACTGATACGGCGAGCTATGGATGGGCTGCAATTATTGCACTCGCCCAAGATGGCAATTTTATTAACTGTTGTGGTGATGATTATTTTTGCTGCCACGGTGATAAGCACCAACTTCGGCTTAACCCAACTTGCCCATGTCTCATTATTCCCGATTGCAATTTTAGCCATTACCGCTGAGCGGTTTGCCATTTTTGAGCAAGAGCATGGCTTGCTCAAAGCTTCGAAAGTGACTGTGGCAACCTTGGTTGTGGTTGCTGCGGCTTATACCGTGATGGAGTCGCAATTTTTACAAAGTATGTTTTTGGCATTTCCTGAGCTTTTATTTGTATTGATTGCGCTCAACCTTTGGCTTGGTCGCTGGATTGGTATGCGTGTCACTGAGTTCTTTAGATTCCGTAAGGTGATTTGGCAAGAGGCAAAAGCATGATGGGGTTGGCGTGGCTTAAGCAAGGTAAACGCTTTGTTGACGCAAGCAGGAAGGTGTTGGGTATGAATCAGCGCAACTTGGAATATGTTTATCCCAATAATGCGCGAAGTGATTTCCCTATTGCGGATAACAAGCTGCTTACCAAGCAGATATTAAGCAAGGCTGGGGTATCTGTGCCTGAGACATACATCAGTTATTCAAGCTTTTTTGAAATGCGCCATCTTGAGCAGGATTTGGCTGCTTATGACAGCTTTGTCATCAAACCTGCGCAAGGCAGCGGTGGTGGTGGTATTCTTGTGATGAGCTCTAAATATAAAGGTGGCTGGAAAACATTGGGGGGTACGCCTTATACATTAGAAGATATTAGAAAGCATATCGCAGATATTATTTTTGGTGTGTACTCTTTTGGCTTGAGTGATATCGCCATTATTGAAGCAAAAATTGAGCAACATGAGGCGCTTAATCAGCTTAGCCCTTTTGGTTTGACTGATGTACGAATGATTGTGTGCCAACATCAACCTGTGTTGTCGATGTTGCGTGTGCCAACCCAAGACTCAGATGGCAAGGCCAACTTGCATCAAGGGGCATTGGGTGTGGGCATTGATATTCAAAGTGGTGAAGCAACTTATGCTACGCATTTTGGTGAGGCCATTACGAAGCACCCTGACACTGGTGTGAGCTTGCAGGGCTTTGCCCTTCCTTTTTGGCAAGATATTGTCGAGATGAGTATCAAGACGGCGATGTCTGTTCCTTTGAAGTATTTGGGTGTTGACTTGGTGGTTAGCAAAGATAAACCCATGGTTTTAGAAATCAATGTGCGCCCAGGTATCGAAATTCAAAATGCCAATATGATAGGTATGCGTAAAATATTAAAAGCTCAAGCAACAGGTGCAAAATAATGGCTCGTTCATTGTGGCAAGAAAGCTTTATCCCTGTGATGATTATATTTTTGGTAATTTTTGTCGGGCTACTTTATGTGCAATACCAAGTACACCTTGAAGTAGAGCAAGAGATTGTGATTAAGATTCCAAGCCAGTCGGCGCACATGAGGGATGTTGAAGAGCAAGCCAGCAGTATGGAAGATAGCTTGGATATTGCATCGGCTATACAATCATCATACGCTGATATATTACTATTGATAGACCAAAAAGCATGGGAGCAGGCGGAGCAGGCGCTACAAACAGCGTTGGCTAAAAACGAAACATCTGAGGTATGGTTGCTTTTGGGCATTGTGGCGATGCAGCAGGGCAAGTATAAGCAAGCGATTGCTCGGTTTAATCAGGCAGAAAAGGTGTTGCCGCAAGCATCGAGTATTTATTTTTATCGCGGTGTGACTTATGCCAAGCAAGGCGATGTTGAAAAAGCAAAAGCTGACTATTCCAAACAAATTGAGCTTGTTCCTTTTCACTTTGAAGCACATTTTAATCTGGGGGTATTGCAATACAAACAAGGCCAGTTTGAAGAAGCTGGGCGCACCTTTAAGCAAGCAGTGCAGCTAGCTGGCGGTAAGCGCAAAGCAAAAGCATATTATAATCTTGGTAAAGCTTATGTTCAGCTAGGAGAGGCTACCCAAGCCAGCCAGGCTTTTTATAAAGCCATTCGTTTATATCCTGATTATATAGCACCACGCTTTGCCTTGGCGCGGTTGTATGTGGAAGCGGGTGATTTTGCACAAGCTTTTGAGCAATATCGCTTGGTGTTGCGCCTTGTGCCTGATTATGCCCCAGCATATTTTAGAATGGCAAAGGCATATTCTGTGCAAAAAGACCATAAACATGCAATTGCAATGTATCAAAAAGCTATTCAGTTTGACCCTGCCTACCAAAAAGCGCGTTATAACCTTGGCTTGCAACTGATGAAGAAGCGGGATTGGGATGCAGCAGAGGCACAGTTTTTGTGGATTTTAGAGCAAGATCCCAAACATGCCGCAAGTTATTTCAACTTAGCGCGCATCGCCAAGAAAAGAGGCAAGCTTGAACAAGCACGACAACTTTATCAAAAAGCACTGGACTTAAGGCAGGGAGACTACCCAGAAGCACTGGTGAATATGGGCAGGATTTTTGCCAAACAGGGTAAAAATGAGGAGGCGATGCAAGCCTATCAAGCTGCAATTCGCCTACGCCCAGAATATAGCAAAGCTTGGTATAGAATTGGCTTGGTTTGGCTGGCTGAAAATAAGCTGGAAGAAGCAATAGAAGCTTTGCAAAAGGCAGTAGCATTCAAGCCTGACTATGCTTTGGCATGGAAAGGGTTGGGTAAGGCTTACACGCAATCTAAGCAGTGGGACAAGGCTGTTGAGGCATATCGACAATCCTTGCAGATAAACCCTAATAGTAAGGCAACGCAGCTTGCTCTTGCTGGTTTATATGTGCAGAAAAAGCAATGGAAGCAAGCCGAATCATTGTATCTAGCAGTTACGCAGGCTCACCCTACATGGGTTGTGGCATGGCAAAAGTTGGGTGCATTGTATATGCAGTTGGGTCAGCTAAAGAAAGCAGAAGAGGCATTACAGCAAGCAATGGATCATGATGAGAACCATATCGAGTCGCGTATATTGATGGCTAAGCTTTTGCAGCAGCAAAACCGACATAAGGAGGCGGCTCAAATCCTGCAAGCTATTGTTGAGCAAGAGCCTGCAAATGTTGAGCTGCGTTTACAGTATGCGCAAAGCCTTGCGGCAATAGGTGATAAAGCTTTAGCTATTCAAGAGTTGGATAAAGGTTTGAGGCTAGACCCTCAAAATAAAGCGCTTTTACAAGCCAAGAAAGCATTACAATAGGAGTGTATATGATACATGCAAGAATGAGTAAGCTTATCGTGAGCAGTATGTTTGTGGCACCATTGTTATTATCTGGTACGGCAGCTACCGCATATGCTGAACAAGCAGATATTTTTGCAGATGTGGGGATAGGTTATCATAGCAACGCATATCATGCGCCAAGTGCCCCCTATATTGATTTGGCAAAAAATGCTGCGCCGACCGTTGTGCCTAATGTGCAAGGTGGTTTGTTTGTGCCGATGAAGCTTGGTGTTAAATATCAAGTATCGGATGATATACAATTGCGTTACAAGTTTGACAGCCAGTTTTATGTGGATAGTGCCCTTCAGGCAGCAGACACTTATAACCACATGGTGAAGTTGCTCAAAGATATGGAGTTGGGCAACGATATACAGCTTCAAGTTGGAGGCTTGTTTGGTATTCATAAAAAGCTGTATGTTGATCGTGATACAGGTACAGAAAAGTTATCCAATGCAGGTATCAATGTATCTAATCGTTATACTTATCAAGATATTGGCGTGTTTGCTGAGCTAAGCAAGGAAATATCAGGGATGAAGTTGATCGGTAAGGGTAAATATGCGTCATTGAATTATGATGATCCGGTTGTGATTTCATCACTTGATCATACCCTGTTTCAGTTGGGTGGTTTTGCGCAGTTTAAAATCATGGATGATAAAGCAAAAGTGACTGTGGGTTATGAGTACAAGACACGCTCTTATAGCAACCGCCGCTCACGTGACCTTACTGCTCGATTGGGGACCAACCCCTTCTTAAACTACACATATGGTACTTTTTCGGGAAAATTAGCCTATAAAGTAGGCTACGCGACGCGTCTATTTGTCGATGGTGAAGTAATTACCCGAGCTGATGACTTTGTAGGTTATAATGATTATACCAAAACAAAAGTGAAGCTGCGCGTACTGCATAAATTGGATCATGATACATCTGTGCGTGCCAAGTTTGCGTATAGCAACACGAATTATGACCGGGCATTTGCGTTTGAGAACCCAGCAGCACCCAAGAAAACATCAAGCACTACAACCTTGTCACTTAAGGGTCAATATCATTGGCAAGGCTTGGGTGATCCTATGCTTTGGGCTGGTGTCACATATCAAAATGTAGATACCAATGATTTGCGCTATAAATACAAATATACTGAAGTTGCAGTAGGTGGCGACTGGAAGTTTTAAGCTTTATCTTTCAATAAAAAGTGGCACAAGCCCTAATGAGCATTGCTTGTTAGGGCTTTCTTTGTAGGTTTCGGCTTATGAAATGTGCAAAAGAAAACGCTCAATTGGTGGTAGAAAAAGTCATTTTAGCAGATTACAGGGCTTCTTAAGCTGATGGAAGACAAAGAAATTCGCCCTGTTCACGCCATCAAAAGGCGAGGTATTTATATCTTACCAAGCATGTTTACTTTGCTTGGTCTTCTTTGTGGTTTTTTCTCTTTGGTGAGTTCGATTCAGGGTAGTTATGAGAATGCGGCTTGGGGCATTGTTGCCGCGGCAGTGTTTGACATGCTTGATGGTCGCGTGGCGCGCTTATTGAACGCGGAAACAGCATTTGGAGCCGAGCTTGATTCTCTGGCTGATATGATGTCGTTTGGTGTTGCGCCTGCGGTGCTGATTTATCTTTGGGCACTAACACCTTATGATAAGTTGGGCTGGTTGGTAGCTTTTTTAATTGTTGCTGGTTCTGCACTTCGTCTTGCAAGGTTTAATGTGCAGCTTGCGAGTCAGGACAAGCGTTATTTTCAAGGGTTGCCCACACCTGCATTGGCTTTGCTTATTGCCTCGGGCGCATTATTTCACGCATCCTTTGATGTTGAGCCAACAAGCTTTGTTTGGTTGGTGTTGAGTGTTGCTCTGGCATGGCTTTTGGTAAGCAATGTTAGGTTTTTGTCGGGCAAAGATATTGACTTAAAGCAAAAGCGTTCATTTGCGGTATTGGTTGCATTGGTGGCAATTGTGGTTGTATTGGTGCTTGATCCGCATCGTATGTTGTTTTTTGTGTTTTTAGCATATTGTTTACATGGTCCATTCTTAAGTGTATGGAAGGGGCAGCAAAATGCGCGGTTACGCTTAAAAAAGAGATTGGCGCGTGCTAAGGCAAAGCAATCTTCGGAAAATGGCATTGACAACCACAATTAAAACAACGCATACTCTGCCACATGGATATTTTTAAGCTGCACCTGCCCTTGTTAAGCGACACATACTTGCTATGCTGTTTTGGCTCGTGCGTGGACTAAATAAGAAAGCTTTTATTTAGTACTTGAAGTTTCGAGCCACGGTTACCCCCCCGTGGCTCTTTTTGTTTGTGGTTGGTGTTTTAAGGAGAAATAACATGTCTGACCGTTTGTATATTTTTGATACTACGCTACGCGATGGTGAGCAATCGCCGGGTTGTTCAATGAATATTGAAGAAAAATTACGCATTGCGCATGCGCTTGCGGCGTTGGGTGTGGATGTGATTGAAGCAGGATTTCCTGTAGCTTCTCCTGATGATTTTACAGCGGTCAATCGCATTGCGGCAGAGGTTCCTCATGCGATGATTGCAGGTCTTGCCCGCGCGCACCCCAAAGATATTGATGGTGTGGCTGAAGCGATTAAACCCGCGGGCGATAGAGCTCGTATTCATACCTTTATTGCCACTAGCCCTATTCACATGGAAGCCAAGCTTCGGATGAGCCCTGATGAAGTGGTCGAGCGAGCTGTGGCTGCGGTCCAACAAGCACGCAATTTGGTGGCGAATGTAGAGTTCTCAGCCGAAGATGCTGGTCGTTCGGATGATGATTTTTTATGCCGTATTGTGGAACAAGTGATTGATGCAGGTGCATCAGTCATCAATATTCCAGATACTGTAGGGTATATGACGCCTGATGAATTTGGTCGCAAGATTAAATTATTGCGTGAGCGAGTTCCTAACGCAGACAAAGCGATTTTTTCCGTTCACTGCCATAATGATTTGGGTTTGGCAGTTGCCAACTCATTGGCTGCGGTTGAAAATGGTGCAAGGCAAGTGGAATGCACCATCAATGGCTTAGGAGAGCGGGCAGGTAATGCGGCATTGGAAGAAATCGTGATGATTTTGAAAACCCGTGCTGATCGGTATGCCATTGATACAGGTATTGATACCACCAAAATTGTGCCAACATCCAAGCTGGTCTCACAAATCACAGGTATGTCAGTTCAAGCCAATAAGGCCATTGTGGGGGCTAATGCTTTTGCTCATGAGTCCGGCATTCATCAGGATGGTGTGCTAAAGCATAAAAAGACTTATGAAATCATGACCCCTGAATCGGTGGGTTGGCGCACCAATCGCATGGTGTTGGGCAAGCATTCAGGTAGGGCGGCATTGAAAGCACGGTATGCCCAGTTGGGTGTTGCGCTTGATGATGAGCAGTTGATTGCTGTGTTTGAGCGTTTCAAAGCATTGGCAGATAAGAAAAAAGATATATTTGATGAAGATTTGCAAGCGATTTTGAATGAAGATGCGGAAATCAATACCGAGCATGTTAAGCTTGTAGGTTTGCATGTAGCATCAGGGACACAAGATACCCCAGTTGCGGCTGTCACCTTGGATATTGATGGTCAAATCTTTGAGGCTACGGCTAAAGGGGATGGACCTGTGGATGCTGCTTTTAAGGCGATTAAATCTTTAGTGGAGCCCAATGGTCAATTGTTGTTGTATTCAGTGAATGCAATTACAGAAGGTACAGATGCGCAAGGCGAGGTGACAGTGCGCTTGCAAGATGGTGAACGCATTGTGAACGCACAAGGTTCGGACACGGATATTGTGGTGGCATCGGCAAAAGCCTTGATTGCAGCATTAAATAAGCTGCCCAACATGCATGCTAGGGAAGTTCATGCTCAGTATTCAGGGGTTTAATTTTATGATTTTATTGAACCGCAGAGTTACGCGAAGTTACGCAAAGTTTTATAAGGTAAGTTTATTTTCCTCTGCGAACCTCTGTGATCTCTGTGGTTCAAAATATGGTCAGATTCATGCCGTATAAAATTATTGCCTATACTGATGGTGCATGTTTGGGCAACCCTGGTCCTGGTGGTTGGGGTGTTTTGCTGACTTATGGTGAGCATGAAAAAGAGCTATGCGGTGGTGAGAAGCATACAACAAATCAGCGTATGGAGTTGCAAGCCGCGATTGAAGCCCTTAAAGCTTTGAAAAAGCCAAGTACCATCACGGTTGTCACTGATTCCAAGTATGTACTGAACGGGATTACCGATTGGATATATGGCTGGAAAAAGAAGGGCTGGAAAAATAGTAAAAAAGAACCTGTTGCCAATCGTGAATTATGGGAAGCTTTGGATGCCTTGAATCAAATCCATGATGTGGATTGGCAGTGGATAAAAGGGCATTCGGGAGATGAAGGCAATGAAAGAGCGGATGAGTTGGCAAGGCAAGGTATTCCGAAGTAAATATTGAACCGCAGATAAACACAGATACAGATGTATAAAAAGAATGCGTCA